>NZ_JAAGPN010000178.1:0-16913 GCF_017104805.1 Paraburkholderia sp. Ac-20347
GGCGGCGGGGGCGGTGTCGCCGAGCGCGGCGTGCGCGACGGCGGGCAGACCGGCCAGGCACGCGACTGCGCAGGTAAGTGCGCGGGTAACTGCGCGAGCGACAGACGTGACGCGGCCCGCCTCGGTGAGGCTGCAAGTTGTCATATTTCTCTCCGTTAGATTCTTTTTTCGAGATGTTTCTTTTCTTTTTGAGAAAAGTAGCACCGGGCTCTTTCAGGCAAGCCCATCGAACGCGCGACACCGCACTGCGCAAACTCGATCGAATCTCGATAGAACCCGCAGTCGCTTGATTTGTAAGGAAAAGCCGCGCAAAAGGGCGCAATCGGCAAGGCTTACCGAATGTTGATAAACGTTAATTTGATTACGCGAAATCCCGGCAAAGGCCGCGCGGACAGGGCGTTGCGCGGCAGGAAAGCGTTTCAAGCGGCGCTGCGGTCCCCGGCTTTTTGCACATCACGCCGAGTCGCCGGTAAAATGTTTGGTTGATCCACGAAACCGGACGTGGCCTAAGCCGAAGGGATTACCCGAACATGAGTGATTTTCATCAACGTCTTGCCGCACGCGCCTTTGCGCTCCTGATGGCGGGCGGGTTGGTCGCCGGCTGCAGTTCGCCGTCGCCGAACAAGATCGATTACCGCAGCGACGCCAAGGCGAAGCAGGCGTCGCTGGCTGTACCGCCGAACTTGCTGGACGAAACGTCCGACCAGCGTTCGGTGGCGCCGCAGGGCGGCGAGGCCTCGCTGTCCACGCTCAAGCAGGTTCAGAGCGACGCGCCGCAGTCCGACCAGCAGACCCAGGTGCTGCCGCAGGTTCCGGGCATGCACATCCAGCGTGACGGCACGGAAAGCTGGCTCGTCATCGACAGCCGCGCGCCCGCCGACGTCTGGGCCCAGGTCCGCCGCTTCTGGCAGGAACAAGGCTTCCTGCTGGTCGTCGACCAGCGCGACAAGGGCGTGATGGAAACGGACTGGAACGAAACCCATCCGAAGATCAACGACGGTCTGATCCGCAACACGCTGTCGTGGGCCACGGGCAACTCGTACGTCACGGCCGAGCGCAACAAGTACCGTACGCGTCTCGAAACGTCGCCGACGGGTGGCACGTATGTGTTCATCAGCCAGAAGGGTCTGAGCGAGCAGCTGTCGGGCACCAACAACGAGACCAGCAAGTGGGTGCCGAAGCCCAACGATCCGGCGCTCGAGCAGGAATACCTGAAGCGCCTGATGATGACGCTCGCGAACGCCAAGCCGGGCGTGCCCGACGCGCAGGTCGCGAAGGACGTCGACGCGAAGGCCAACGCCAAGGACGCGAAGTCGAAGGCGCCGGACGCGGCGGCCGCCGCCATTGCTGCGCAGAACGCCGCAGCCGTGGGTCAGAGCCAGCCGTCCACGCCGACCGGCAACACGTCGGGTCAGTACACGTCGAGCGAACTCACGCTCGGCGAGCCGTATGACCGTGCGTGGCTGCGTGTGGGTGTCGCGCTCGATCGCGCCAACTTCACCGTGGACGACCGCGACCGCTCGAAGGGCATCTACTACGTGCGCTACGTCGATCCGCAGGATATGACGTCGGCGGAACAGGGCTTCTGGAACCAGATCTTCCATGGTCGCAAGGAAAAGATCGCCAAGCAGTACAAGGTGAACGTGCGCGCCGTGACGGAGAACCAGACCCGCATCGCCGTGGTCGACGACAAAGGCCAGATCGACTCGTCGCGCCCGGCGCGCGAGATCATGGGCCTGATGGTCGAAGAGCTGCACTAAGCGATTCGCAACCGCACGAAGGCGCGCAGTCCGTCGCCTTCGTCCGGATCGCGATCGAAAAAAAGCCCGCCTGCGTCAAGCAGGCGGGCTTTTTCTTTTGCGGCGGAGGATCGCGCTCAGTGCGGCGGAATCATCCACGTAAAGACGTTCTGCTGGAGCCAGACGAGCAGGCCGAGCAGCACCGTCATCAGGATCGAATGCTTGAAGGTGCGCGCGAAGACGTGACCTTCCTTGCCTTTGAGCTCGGTGGTCGCGACGCCCGTCGCGATGTTCTGCGGCGAGATCATCTTGCCCATCACGCCGCCCGACGAGTTGGTCGCCGCCATCAGCACGGGATTGAGGTTGAGCTGCTGCGCGGCCACCACCTGCAGGTTGCCGAACAGCGCGTTGCCCGAGGTGTCGCTGCCCGAGAGGAACACGGCGACCCAGCCGAGGAACGCGGAGACCAGCGGGAAGAACGCGCCCACCGATGCGACGCCGAGCCCGAGCGTGTAGGTGAGGCCCGAGTAGTTCATCAGGAACGCGAGCCCGACGATGGTCGCCACCGTGAGAATGGCGATGCGCGTCTGCACCCACGTATCGACGATCGCGCCGCCGAAGTCGGCGGGCTTCAGGCGCACGACGAAGGCCGTGATGATCGCCGCCACGAGGATCGCGGTGCCCGTGGCGAGCGGCTGGAAGTCCCAGATCGCGCCATACGGCGTCTTGTAGAGCGTGATGAAGACGGCCTTGTCGAGACCCGGCCACGGCACTTTCACGTCGCCGATCGCGAACACTTTCGCCACGGTCCAGAGAATCACCACGACGGCCACGATGATCCACGGATACCAGCCTTGCGCGCCCGAGACCGCGCCGCGCACTTCCTTCGCGCGGTCGACCTTGATCTCGAAGGCGGGATCGGGCGCGGGTTTCCAGACGCGCAGAAACAGGATGGTCAGGATCAGCGAAACGAGCGACGACAGCACGTCGGTCAGGCTGTAGTTGATGAAGTTCGCGGTGACGAACTGCGTGATCGCGAAGCTGCCGCCCGAGACCAGCAGCACCGGCCAGATGCGCAGCATGCCGCCCACGCCCGCGTAGATCGCGATCACATAGAACGGCAGCAGCAGGGCGAAGAACGGCAACTGGCGGCCGACCATCTGGCCGAGCACGTCGGCGGGCAGATGCGTGACCGCGCCGAGCACGGTGATCGGCACGCCGAGCGCACCGAACGCCACCGGCGCGGTGTTGAAGATCAGCGTGAAGGTGAGCGCTTCGAGTGTCGGGAAGCCGAGCATGATGAGCAGCGAACTCGTGATCGCGATCGGCGTGCCAAAGCCCGAAATGCCTTCGAACAGCGCGCCGAACGAGAAACCCACCACGACGAGCACGATGCGGCGGTCGTTCGGCAGATTGTCGAGCAGCCACATGCGGAACGCCGCGAAGCGCCCCGAGCGCAGCGCGATGTTGTAGAGCAGGATGGCCGTGACCACGATCCACATGACCGGCCACAGCGCGAACACCACGCCGTTGAGCACCGCGCTCACCGCGAGATTGACCGGGAACTGCCAGCCGGCGATGGCCACGATCAGCCCGACGACGAGGCCCGCGAGCGAAGCCTGCCACGCGGGTCGGCGCGCCCAGCCGAGCAGGACGAGCACCACGACGATCGGCAACACGGCCACGATGAACGACAACAGCAGCGAGTTGCCGATGGGTGTCAACAGCTGATGAAACATGACGTCTCCTTTGTGCTGGTTCGTATCGGCGCATCGATGCGTGGGCGCAAAGGTGTGCCGGGCATGGCGTCGGCGGGCGGACGGCGCGCGGCCGTGCGGGCGCGTGCGTCGTCGCGAAGGAGGGCGAATTTAGTAAGGCAGTGCTTCAATCCCCGGTGCCCATAAGCAGGATAGAAAATGGGCGCGGAGCGTCAAGGAGGGAAAGTACGGTCGTGCGCGGGCGCGCGAGTGGCTCCGGGCCGCGCGCGGGATGGTCAGCGATTCGAATGCGTGCGCGTGGCTGCGCGATCAGCGATGCCAGCGTCCGCCGCCGCCCCAGTAGCCGAAGCCGAACGAGATCGACGGCGCGCCCCAGCCCCACGCGGGATACGGATAGTAGGCGGGCCAGGCCGGATAAGCCGGGTAATACGCCGGCCAGACCGGCCACATGGGCGCGGCGACGACGACCGGCGGGGTGGCCGTGAGCGAGCCGGGATACTGCGCGTCGGGAATCGCGGCGGGCGCCGGATTGGGCGGCGCGGTCCAGGTCGATTGAGCCGCTTGCTGCGTTTGATAGACCGAAGTTTCCTGCTGCGTGCCGGCGGCGGGCACCGCGCCGGCGTAATACGGCGAGTAGGAAGAATAGGGCGCGTAGCCGTATGGCGGGTAGTAATAGCAGCCCGAGAGCGCGAGCAGCACGACGGCCGCGCCTGCCGAAGCGGCGCGCTTCGCATATCGCGCAGACGTGGATGCGCGGCAAGACGACCGAGACGAAGACAGCATCGACACAGACGCAAACGGGTATTGCATGACGGGCTCCGAGGCGCGGCGCGGATAGCGGCGTAGTCGATCGAGCTTACTCGCGTTGCCGTCGCGTTGTATTGCACACGCGTAACGGCATATTTCGGGCAATTGCATCGTCGCGATGGCGCGGCTCAAAAACAAACGCGGCGCATGTCCCTGGGGAACATGCGCCGCGTATCCTCTCTGAAACCGGCATGGCCGGCGATCTGCCTGTCGACGTTATCGTTGTTGTTGTGATGCTTCGCGCAGGCAGCTTATTTGCCGACCTGATTACCGATGATGCCGCCCACCGCCGCGCCGCCCACCGTCGACAGCGCGCTGCCGCCGATCACCGCGCCCGCGGCGCCACCGACACCCGCACCGATGGCGGTGTCGCGATCGCGTCGGGACATGTTGTCGCAAGCAGTGAGACTGCCGAGTACGGCGACCAGCGTGGCGGCCGTGAGTAGTGTGCGGGGACGGACGAGCGCGTTCATGGTCGACTCCTTGAAATCGGATACGCGATGCGGATCTCGCCGCCTGGCGCAGGCCCGATTCGCACCTCCAGTACACCCATCCTAGCCACGCGCCGCGTATCAGGGTGTGTGCGCTTGTCAGCGAGTTGTCGGAGTCGTTAAAAAATGTATCGGCGCGCCGCGCGACGATCGTCGTGACGATTTTTCATCGTGCAGCGCAGCGAAAAAGCGCTTCGCTCTTACTGGCGCTGATAAATCTCCGCGCCTTGCTTGACGAACTCGACGGCCTTCACTTCCATGCCTTTTTTCAGGGCCTCGTCGTCGCTCATGCCTTGCTTCGCCGCGAAGTCGCGCACGTCCTGCGTGATCTTCATCGAGCAGAAGTGCGGGCCGCACATCGAGCAGAAATGCGCGACCTTGGCCGAGTCCTTCGGCAGCGTTTCGTCGTGGAATTCACGCGCCTTGTCCGGGTCGAGACCGAGGTTGAACTGGTCTTCCCAGCGGAACTCGAAACGCGCCTTCGAGAGCGCGTTGTCGCGCACCTGCGCGCCCGGATGACCCTTCGCGAGATCGGCCGCATGCGCCGCGAGCTTGTACGTGATGATGCCTTCCTTCACGTCGTCCTTGTTCGGCAGGCCGAGGTGTTCCTTCGGCGTGACGTAGCAGAGCATCGCCGTGCCGAACCAGCCGATCATCGCCGCGCCGATGCCCGAGGTGATGTGATCGTAGCCCGGCGCGATGTCGGTGGTCAGCGGCCCGAGCGTATAGAAGGGCGCTTCCTTGCACCAGTCGAGCTGGAGATCCATGTTCTCCTTGATGAGCTGCATCGGCACGTGGCCCGGGCCTTCGATCATCACCTGCACGTCGTGCTTCCACGCGATCTGCGTGAGTTCGCCGAGCGTCTTCAGTTCGCCGAGTTGCGCTTCGTCGTTGGCGTCGTAGATCGAGCCGGGACGCAGGCCGTCGCCGAGCGAGAAGCTCACGTCGTATTCCTTCATGATTTCGCAGATCTCTTCGAAATGCTCATAAATGAAGGATTCCTTATGGTGCGCGAGGCACCACTTGGCCATGATCGAACCGCCGCGCGAGACGATGCCCGTCATGCGGTTGGCCGTGAGCGGCACGTATTGCAGACGCACGCCCGCGTGAATCGTGAAGTAGTCGACGCCTTGTTCGGCCTGCTCGATCAGCGTGTCGCGGAACATTTCCCACGTGAGGTCTTCAGCCTTGCCGTTGACCTTTTCGAGCGCCTGATAGATCGGCACCGTGCCGATCGGCACCGGCGAATTGCGGATGATCCACTCGCGCGTTTCGTGAATATGCTTGCCGGTCGACAGATCCATGACCGTGTCGCCGCCCCAGCGGATCGCCCACGTCATCTTGTCGACTTCCTCGCCGATCGACGACGTGACCGCCGAGTTGCCGATGTTCGCGTTGATCTTCACGAGGAAGTTGCGGCCGATGATCATCGGTTCGCTTTCCGGGTGGTTGATGTTCGCGGGGATGATCGCGCGGCCGCGTGCGATCTCGTCGCGCACGAATTCAGGCGTGATTTCCTTGAGCGCGTCGGCGCCGAACGCCGCAGCACCGAACGCCTGGCCCGGATGCTGGCGGCCCATCATCGCGGCGAGCTTCGCGCCGTTCGGGCCGCTCGACTTGAGGCTTTCGAGGTACTCGGCGCGACGCTGGTTTTCGCGGATCGCGATGTACTCCATTTCGGGCGTGATGATGCCCTGACGCGCGTAGTGCATCTGCGTGACGTTCTTGCCGGCCTTGGCGCGGCGCGGCGTGCGGTGCAGGCCCGGGAAACGCAGTTCGGCCGTGGCCGGATCGGCGGCGCGCTCGCGGCCGTAGTCGGAGGAGAGGCCCGGCAGCGCCTCGGTGTCGTCGCGCTTTTCGATCCACGTCTGGCGCAGTGCGGGCAGGCCCGCGCGAATGTCGATCTTCGCTTCGGGATCGGTGTACGGACCCGAGGTGTCGTAGACGTAGACCGGCGGATTCTTCTCGCCGCCGAAGCCCGTGGGCGTATCGGCTTGCGTGATCTCGCGCATCGGCACGCGGATGTCGGGCTGCGAGCCGGTGACGTAGATCTTGCGGGAATTGGGCAGCGGCGCGATCGCGGCTTCGTCGACGTGCGCGTTGGCGGAAATGAACTTGGGATTCGCGTTCATGCGTCTCTCTCTCCATGAAGCAGTGGGGGAACAACGGCTTAGCAGGAGACGAGACGGAACGTGGACGGACTTCGCTTTGATGGATGAAGGCGATGGTGCTGCGAAGTCCGGACGCTTCCCTGCGCTGGCATTATCCAGATCAGGTTCAAAGGGTATTTCTCACCCGCGAAATACGCAGCCGGAGCATTCGTATGAATGGTTCGAAGCGGCGCATAACGCAGGACCCCCGCGTAAGCAGGCCAAACGATACACCGCGCTGCGACGATCTGGCAAGCGCGAAATCGCGCGACATGGGGCAGACGCGAAGCGTTTCGCGCGCGCGCTCATATAGCGATGCGCGCGAATTTCGCGTCGTTTGCGGGGGAGAAAAAATGGCGCACGAGTGGCGGAAAAACCGCGAAGCCACGGCGAAAAGTCGCGCGTGCTTCGGGCGAAAGTCGCGCGCGATTAGAGCGAAAGCCGCGCGCGGTTACAGCGAAAAATTGTCGGCGGCTTCGGGCTGAAACAGGATGCGATCGATCTTGAGCGTTTCGACGGCGCCGCTCGGCGGCGTGAAGCGCACGGTGTCGCCGCGCTTCGCGCCGAGCAGCGCGAGACCCGCCGGCGAGAACACGTTCAGGCGTCCGGCTTCGACATTCGCGCCCGCCGGATAGACGACCGTGAAAGTCACCGGCTCGCCCGAGCGCTCGCTCACGAGCGTGACCTGCGAGTTCATGGTGACGACGTTCGACGCGACCTTGTGCGCATCGACGATCTCGGCGCGCTCCAGCAGTTCGTCGAGCATGGCCTGGCGCGCGGGCGCCGCGCCAGGTTCGGCGGCGCATTTTTCGAGGCGGGCGAGATCGAGTTCGGTCAGGTAACGGATTTTCTTGGACATGGCGGTTCTCCCGGCAATCCGGAAAAGTGAAAGGGATCAGGTGAAGGATCGGTCGGCCCGGAGCCTGGCCGAACGGCTCCGGAAACGGAGGGCGGTTCAGCGCGGGCGCCGGGCGGCGGCTTGCGGGGCGTGGTAGCCGGTGGGTTGACCGGGTTGGCCGGATTGGCGCGGGCGTCGTCGAGCCAGTGAGCGGGCCGAGGGTCGCTCTGCCGAATGCGCCGCCCACGCGCGCACGAGCGCGCCGCGCAACGGGCGCGGCGGCGGGCAGACGGCGAGGATCGGAGGCGATTGGCGCATCAGTATCGACGAAGCAAAAAAGTGGACGAAAAATCGTCTGAAAGTAAATCGAAAGGATGTGTCATCCTAGCACGGTCTCGAAAATCGGGGGCGAGGGCGGCCGGATCGACGCCCCGTTTCGCCCGGATCGGGACACCGTTGCGCGCACGCAGCGCACCCACGCATAAAGGCGCTGCGCGGCGTCCGCAATGAAGCACCTTGTTGCATAATGCGTGGCGCCCGTTCGAACTTTCAATCGTGTTTCGGGCGCGTTCAGCTTCGCCCTCATCGGCACGCTCTCTCGCACTTTCGCTCCGCTCTCCGCCTCCATCATGCCGTCGCGCTTTGCTCGTCCCGTCCCACGTCCGGCGGGAAGCCCGTGCTTCGTCCGTTTCCCTTTCAGCGCCGCCACGGAGCATTGACGATGCTGCCCCGTTTGCCTTCCGGCCAGACTGCTTTGTCGCTCGCACAAGGACTTCTTCTCGGGCTCCTTCAAGCGTTGATACGGGCGGGCGCCTGGTGCTGGCGCAGTGCGCGCGCCATGCGCCTGCCGCAGACGCGCAGCGGTCGCGTCGCGCTGTCGCTCGCGGTCGTCTACTTCGTCTGGGGCTCGACCTATCTCGGCGTGCACGTCGCGCTCGGCTCGTTTCCGCCGCTGTTGCTCTCGGGCCTGCGTAACCTGCTGGCGGGCATCGGTCTGTTCGTATTCGCGATGCGGCGACGCCCCGTCATGCCGACGCTCGCGCAGGTGCGCAACGCGGGCGTCGTCGGCACGCTGCTGGTCGGCATGTCGAGCGGCATGCTTGCGTACGGCATGCGCACGGTCGGCACCGGCACGGCGGCCGTGATGGTCGCGACCGTTCCGCTGTTCGCCACGCTGATCGCCGCGGCGGCTGGCCGGCGCGTCGCGAAAGGCGAGTGGGCGGCGGTCGCGCTCGGTCTCGTCGGCATCGCCATTCTGAGTCACGGCGGCGGCGCGAGCGGTACGGCGGGCGGGTCGCTCGCGATTCTCGGCGGCGCGCTGTTCTGGGCGGTCGGCGCGCATCTGGCGGGGCGGCTCGAATTGCCGTCCGATCTCTTCATCGCCACGGCTTTGCAGATCGGCCTCGGCGGCGCGATCTCGACGCTGGTCGCGTGGATCACCGGCGAGCGCATGGGCACGCTGCACTTCCTGCCGTTCGTCGCTTTCGTTTATCTGATGCTGATCGGCACGATGGCCGCGTATGTCGCGTATGGCTATCTGATTCGCCAGACGAGTCCGCTCGTGGCGAGCAGCTGCATGTACGTGAATCCGGTGGTGGCGGTGGCGCTGGGCGCGGTGATGCTGGGCGAGCCGATCACCACGGGGACGATCGTCGCGACGGTGCTGATTCTCGGCAGCGTCGGACTCTCGTTTTTCTTCGACGACCGGCGCCGGACAAACTGATTCAATCTACGATTCAGGCAGATCGTCCGCGTTGCTGTCCGGACTGCCAGGTGTTGGACCAGGCGTTGATTTTTCTTCTTCGATTCGCCGCGAAGGATGAAAAACGGCGCGCGTAGCGCAACCGTTTTTCATCGCGGCCCGCCGCTTACTTCGCCTGCTCGGCGGTGTTCGAAATGGCGTGACCACCTGAAGAAATATCCTGGCCAGCGCCCGCCACGGTGTTGCAGGCGGCCAGTGCCGCAGCCGACGCGGCAACGAGAAGCAAGGCAATCAGGCGTTTCATGAGGGATTCCTCCACGATTAAGGGAATCCTCCTCCAGCACGCGGCGTGCCCGACGTCGCTTTTCTCCCTCCCGATTCTGCTTCGAGCCCTTGTTTCAAGGGCTATTCGCGATTTTTCCGTCCGATCGTCCGCGTGCTCGGGACCGCTGCTTGCGCATAGCGAATTGCCACATCAGCCACATCCAGGGGAAAAAACGGGAGAACGACGCCATGCTTCATTACGCCATCGTGTTTTTCGTGATCGCGCTCATTGCCGCGGTGTTCGGCTTCACCGGCATCGCGGCGGGCGCGGCGGAAATCGCCAAGATCCTGTTTTACATCTTCCTCGTCGTGTTCGTCGTCACGCTGCTGCTCGGCGTGCTGCGCGGTTAGCGGTCGGTAGTCCACGTCAGCGACCGCGCGCGAATCCAGTCAGCCTGCCAACCGTTCGAAGGAGAGTCAGATGTCGAAGTCACACGCTTCGTTTGAGATCGATCTGAAACGCGTGCGCGAGGATGCGCGACGCAATCTGGAGCAAGGCCCGGTCACGCCGGGCTACGGCGCGGACCGCGAAACCGTGCTCAAGCTGCTCAACGATTCGCTCGCCACCGAGCTTGTTTGCGTGCTGCGTTACAAGCGGCACTACTTCATGGCGAAGGGGATCGAATCGGAGTCGGTGGCGGCCGAGTTTCTCGAGCACGCGACCGAGGAAGAGCAGCACGCGGACATGCTCGCCGCGCGCATCGTGCAGCTCGGCGGCGAGCCGGATTTTTCGCCCTCGCACCTCGTCGAGCATTCGCATTCCGAGTACAAGGAGGGCAAGGATCTGCACGACATGATTCGCGAGAATCTGATCGCCGAGCGCATTGCGATCGAGAGCTATCGCGCGATCATTCATTACCTCGGCGACAGCGATACCACCACGCGGCGCATTTTCGAGGAGATTCTCGCCGTCGAGGAAGAGCATGCCGACGACATGACCGATCTGCTCGATTCGGGCAAATAGGCGTGTCGGCGGCGGTGAATTGCTGTGACGCTCAGGAAGTCTGCGCGCTCGCGTTCACGCGCGGGCGCGTGGCGAAATGCACCCACGCGGCCAGCGCCGTGAAGCCGAGCCCCGCCACGCACACGCCGACCCAGCCGAACGCATGCCACGTCGCGGCGCCCACGGCCGAGCCGGTCGCGCCGCCGATGAAATAGCAGACCATGAACACGGTGTTCACGCGGCTGCGCGCCTCGGGCCGCAGTGCGTAGATGCGCGACTGATTCGAAATCTGCGCGGCCTGCACGCCGACGTCGAGCACCACGACGCCGATCACCAGACCAATCAGGCTCTTGCCCGAGAACGCGAAGATCACGAACGCGAGCGCCATCAGCGCGATCGACATTGTGATGACCGCACGCGGTCCGCGTTTGTCCGCCGAGCGTCCGGCCCACGGCGCGGCCAGCGCGCCCGCAGCGCCGACAATACCGAACAGCCCCGCGACTTGCGGCCCGAGATGGAACGGCTCGCCCGCGAGCAGCAGCGTCAGCACGGGCCAGAACAGGCTGAACGCGGCGAACAGGCACGCGCCCGTCGCCGACGCTTCGCGCAGTCCGCGCAATTCCACCGCCAGATGCCACATCGAACCGAGCAGCTTGCCGTAGCTCAGCGTCGACGTCGGCCGGCTCTTCGGCAGTTTCTTGATGATGACGACGGCGAGGCAGAGCAACACCACGATCGACGCGCCGAACACCGAACGCCAGCCGAAATACTGACCGACGAAACCGGCGGCGGTCCGCGCGAGCAGAATGCCGATCAGCAGACCGCTCATGACGGTGCCGACGGCGTGGCCGCGTCCTTCGGGCGGCGCGAGTTCGGCGGCGAACGGCACGGCTTGCTGGGCGATGGTCGAGAGCACGCCCATGGCGAGGCTCGCGCCGATCAGCACGGGCAGCGTGGGCGCGGTCGTGGCGACGAGCAGCGCGCAGCAGAGCAGCGCGGTCTGCATCAGGATGATGCGGCGGCGGTCGAAGCGGTCGCCGAGCGGCGCGAGCAGCAGCATGCCGGCGGCGTAGCCGAGCTGCGTCGCGGCGGGCACCGCGCCGATCCACGCCGCGCCGCCCGGAAAGGCCTGGCGGAAGTCGTCGAGCAGCGGCTGGTTGTAATAGATGTTCGCGACCGAAATGCCCGCGATGGTCGCGAGCAAAAGCAGGAGGCCGCGCAACGACCGGCTTTCGCCGGCGGAAGCGGATTCGGGTGTGGACATGGGCGCTGGGGCGGCCGTTCGCGGCGGAACGGCCCGATACGTAAAGGGCAGCCCGGCGCGGGGCCGGGCGTGCCGATCATACCGGAGCGCGGGGGTTTCTGCTGGCGCCGCTCCGCCGCGCCGGATGCCTTCGCGCGCGAGCCTGACGGCGGTCGGACACCGCTCAGGCGATCAGCTCGCCCGACGGTTCGTGGAACGGATACGGGCCGTCCGAGGCGTCCACATAAGCGTGATGCGTGACGATGCCGCGCGCGGCGTCGTAGCGATGCAGCGCGAACGCGGGCGGTTCGAGCGTGAACGAGGAGGGCGCATCGGGCGCGAGATCGAGCGTGACCTGATGCGCGGGCGCGGGCACCGCGCTCGCGATGGTGCCGCCGAAGCGCACGAACATCGGCCGGTGCACGTGACCGCAGAGCACGCGCTCCACGTTCGGATGCTGCGCGATCAGCGCTTCGAGCGCGCGCGCGGCGGGCTCGTCGAGACGGATCGCATCCATATGCGCGATGCCGCAATCGAACGGCGGATGATGGAGCGCGACGATCACCGGACGCCCGCGCGCCGCGTCGAGCTGCTGCGCGAGCCAGCCCAGCCGCGCCTCGCAGAGCGTGCCGCCGCTGCGGCCCGGCTGCATCGAGTCGAGCGCGATCACGCGCAGCGGACCGAGATCGACGACGTATTGCACGAAATCGCCGGGTGCGCGCGCCTGCAGTTCGGCGCGTTCGCCGAATACCTCGCGCAAGCCTTCGCGTCCGTCGTGATTGCCGATCAGCAGCCAGTAAGGAATTTCCAGCGTGTCGAGCAGCGATTTCAGATGCCGATACTCGTCGGCGCTGCCGCAATCGACGAGATCGCCGGTGATGAGCACCGCGTCGGGACGCGGCGCGAGCGCGTTGAGCCGCGCAATCGTGCGCGCGAGTTGCGCGGCGGTATCGACGCGCCGGTACGCGAGCGCGCCCGGCGGCTTGATGTGCAGATCGCTGATCTGGGCGAGCAGCATGTTGACCTCGATTGTAAAAGTTACGCGAAGTTACGCGAGCGCGATCAGCGCTTCGGGTGCGATGGCGATGCCCACGGGCGTGCCGCGCGCGAGTTCGATGCGGCCCGCCACGTCGATGAACAGCGCATCGGGCGCGGCGCCGCCGATCGTCAGGCGCGTGCGTTCGCCAAGAAACGTCGCTTGCTCGATCGTGCCGCGCAGCGCGGCGGCGGCGGGATCGGCGAGCGTGGCGTCTTCGGGGCGGAAAAAGAGTTCGTTCGCGCCGCCGCGGCTGTTGCCCGGCGCGCGGACCGCGCCGCCTGTCGTGCAGAGCATGCCGTCGCGCCACTCGCCCGCGAGACGGTTGAGCGTGCCGATGAACTGCGCCACCGCGCGGCTCGCGGGTCGGTAATAGATGTCGCGCGGCGTGCCGATCTGCTCGATGCGGCCATGGCTCATCACGACGATGCGGTCGCCGAGTTCCATCGCTTCGGCCTGGTCGTGCGTGACATAGACGGTCGTCACGCCCAGCTCGCGCAGCAGCGTGTTCATTTCGCCGCGCAGCGTGTCGCGCAGACGCGCGTCGAGCGCGGTCAGCGGTTCGTCGAGCAGCAGCACGCGCGGGCGCGGCGCGAGCGCACGCGCCAGCGCGACACGCTGGCGCTGGCCGCCGGACAGCTGCGAAATGGGTTTGTCGGCGTGCGCTTCGAGACGCATCATTGCGAGCAGTGCGTCGACGCGTTCGCGCGCGTCCGCGCTGCTCATGCGCTGAATCTTCAGACCGTAGCCGATATTGCCGCGCACATTGAGGTTCGGAAACAGCGCGTAGTTCTGGAACACCATGCCGACCTTGCGGCGCTCGATGGGCAGGGCCGTGACGTCGTCGTCGCCGAACGCCACGCGGCCGCCCGCGTCGGGCGTCTCGAGGCCTGCGATCAGACGCAGCGTCGTGGTCTTGCCGCAACCCGACGGGCCGAGCAGCACGAGCGTCTCGCCCGCGCCGATGCTCAGGTCGAGCGGCTCCAGCACGCGCGTGCCGCGAAACGTTTTCGCGCACTGCGTGAGCGTGATCGGCATCGAGTCGAGTTTCATTGCGGGCTTCATTCGGCTTCCTCAGTATGAGCGGCTTGCGCGGCGGCGGCGCGCTTCGTCTGGCCGCCGGTCGCGTCCACGCCGAGCCACTGCATCGCCACCAGCAGCGGCATCGTCATGATGAAAAACAGGATCGTGTACGCGCTGCCGACTTCGATGCGCAGCGACGCGTAGGTATCGGCGAGACCGACGGGCAGCGTCTTGGTGTCGGGCGTGTGCAGCATCCACGTCAGGTTGAATTCGCCGATCGAGAGCGTGAGCACCGCGAGCGCGCCCGCCACGATGCCGGGCCGCGCGTTCGGCAGCACGATCGTCATGAAGCGCTGCACGAAGTTCGCGCCGAGGCTCGCCGCGCCTTCTTCGAGCGTGCGCAGATCGCCGGAGGCGCACACGGCCGCCACCGGCCGCACCATGAACGGCAGCGTGAACACCACGTGCCCGACCACGATGAAGGCCGCGCTCATGCGAAACGCGGAGAAGCCGCCGTAGACCACCAGCAGCGCGAGCGCCGAGGCGAGGCCGGGCAGCGCGACGGGCATCACGAGCAACTCTTCGATCACGCGCGAGAGACGCGTGCGGCTGCGCGCGAGCGCATAACCGGCGGGCACGCCCGCGACGAGCGTGACGGCGAGCGTGGCGGCCGCGACTTCGAGCGAGAGAAACACGGAGTCGTGATACTGCGTCCAGACCTGGTCGAGCCAGCGCAGCGTGAGGCCGCTCGCCACGCCGCGAAAATAGTTGACGGTGAGGCCCGCGAGAATCGACATCACGACCGGCACCACGAGGAAGGCGCAGGTGGCGAGCGTGACGGCCCATTGCGCGGCGGCGAGCCACGCGCGTGCGCCGGGCCAGACGAGGCGTTTGCGGCGCGCGACGGGCGGCAGGGAGGGCGAAGAGGAAGAGGACGTGGCGATCGTATTCATGCTTCGTTCGGATGACGTCGAGGATGCGGCGGTGTCGAGGGTGGCGCGGCTCACGCCGTTGCCGCCACCGACGCGCCCGTCAGGCTGCGCGCGAGCGTGAGCACGGCCCACGTCACCGCGCCGAGCACGATCGACAGACCGGCGGCCGTCACCATGTTCGCGTTGAGCGTGAACTCGGTGTAGATGGTCATCGGCAGCACGTCGATGTCGGTGGCGAGCGTGAAGGCGGTGCCGAAGGCGCCCATCGCGGTGGCGAAGCACACCGCGCCCGCCGCGATCAGGCCGGGCGCGAGCGCGGGCAGGATCACGTCGCGCATGACGCGCCACGGCGACGCGCCGAGCGAGCGCGCCGCTTCTTCGAGCGAGGCGTCGAGCTGGCCCGCGACCGCCATCACCGTGACGATCACGCGCGGAATCGAGAAGTACAAATAGCCCGCGAACAGGCCGGCCATCGAATAGGCGAACACCCAGCGCTCGCCGGTGAAGCGCAGCGCGAGCGCGCCGATCAGGCCCTGGCGTCCCGCGAGCATGATGACCATGAAGCCGACCACCACGCCCGGAAACGCGAGCGGGAACGTGAGCAGCGCGACCAACGCGCGCCGGCCCGCGAAACGGCGGCGGGCGAGCAGGAGACCGCAGATCGTCGAGATCGCGAGCGTCGCGGCCGTGACGGCGGCGGAGAGCAGCACCGTCGCGAGCAGCGCGCTCATGTAGCGGCCGTTGCTGAGCAGCGCGGTGTAGGTGGCGAACAGATGGCCGTCGGCGCTGACCTGGACGAGCGCCACCATCGGCAGCAGCCAGAACGCGAGAAAGATCGCGAGCGCGGGCGCGATGAGCGCCACGCGCCAGCGCAGAGGAAACGTGAGATCGTGCATGGCAAAACGAAAGTGGGCGAACGTGGCGGGCGTGGCGAAGTCAGCGCGCGCTCAGTGCATGACTTGCAGATAGCGCTCGCCGAAGCTCTGCTGCTGCGCGGCCATCTTCGCGAAATCGACCGGTTTGGCGCGCGCGTAATCGCTCGCGGGCAGGAACTTCGCGGCCGCTTCCGGCGTCAGCGCGTTGGCGCGCACGGGACGCAGATACGCGTTGGCCCAGAGCTTCTGGCCTTCGTCGGAGAGCACGAAATCCAGCACTTTCTTGCCGTTGTCGGCGTGCGGCGCGTTCTTCACGAGGCTCATCACATAGGGCACGGAGATCGTGCCTTCCTTCGGAATCACGAACTCCACATTGGCGTGATCCTTGTACTTCGCGCGATAGGCGTCGAAGTCGTAGTCGAGCAGGATCGGAATCTCGCCCGACAGCACGCGCGCGTAGGCAGTCTGCTTCGGCACGATCGGCTGGTTCGCCTTGAGCTTGCTGAACCACTCGATGGCGGGCTGGAAGTTGTCGAGCGTGCCGCCGAGCGCGAGATTCACGGCGACGGCGCCCGCGTAGCCGACAAAGGCGCTCGACGGATCGAGATAGCCGATCATGCCTTTGTATTCGGGCTTGAGCAGGTCGGCCCACGAGCGCGGCACCGGCTTGCCGTCGAGCGCGTCCTTGTTGACGAAGAAGCCGAGCGTGCCCGAGTGGATCGCGAACCAGTAGCCTTGCGGGTCTTTCAGGTTGGCCGGAATGTCGTCCCAGTGCGCGGGCTTGTACGGCGCGATCACGCCTTTGTCCTTCGCCTGGAACGCGGACGACACGCCGAGATACACCACGTCGGCGACGGGGCTCTTCTGCTCGGCCATCAACTGCGCGATCGACTGGCCCGAGTTCTTGTTGTCGAACGGCACGCGGATGCCGGTCTTGCGCTGGATCGCCTGGATCTGGCTGGCCCAGTCGGCCCATTCGGGCGGGCAGTTGTAGCAGATCGCGGTGGCGTCGGCGTGCGCGAGCGTCGGCGCGGCGAGGCCCGCCGCCGCGAGCGAGAGCGAGAGCGCGAGGCCGAGGCCGGGCCTGGCGGC
>NZ_JAAGPN010000179.1:0-16708 GCF_017104805.1 Paraburkholderia sp. Ac-20347
CGCGCGCAGCGGGCGCACCGCGCGCAGCGGGCGCACTGAGCACCCCGCGCGCCGACCGGCCCGACGCCGCATCTGCACGCATCCGCACGCGTCCAACTACCCGGCGCGCATCGCCCGCCCCACGAACCTCCGAGGCCCGCCTTTCCCCGATGAAGTCCCCCACCGGCCGCAAACCTCCTCCCCGTCTCGTCGCGCGTTTCGTGGCGATTTCGTGGCGCGACCTGGCCGTCTCCTTCGGTCCCATCCTGCTCGTGAGCGTGGCCGCCATCTGGCTCGCCGTGCGCCTGATCCAGCCCGCGCCGCCCAGCACGCTCACCATGAGCGCCGGTCCCAAGGGCAGCACGTTCTGGAACGCCGCGCAGAAGTACAAGGCGATCCTCGCGCGCAACCGCATCACGCTGAACGTGCTGGAATCGGAAGGCTCGGCGCAGAACCTGCAGCGGCTCGCCGATCCGGATTCGCACGTCGACGTCGCCTTCGTGCAGGACGGCCTCGCCAGCAAGGTGCCCGACCGGCTCGTCTCGCTCGGCAGCGTCGCCTACGTGCCGCTCGCGGTGTTCTATCACGGGCCGCCCGTCACGCGGCTGTCGCAGTTCGAAGGCGAGCGGCTCGCCATCGGCGCGGAAGGCAGCGGCACGCGCGAACTCGCGCTGACGCTGCTCAAGGCCAACGGCATCGTGCCCGGCGGCAAGACGCAACTGCTGCCGCTCTCCGGCGACGACGCCGCCCGCGCGCTCGTCGAAGGCAAGATCGACGCGGCCTTCCTGACCGGCGACTCCGCGCAGCCGCCCGTCATGGGCCGCCTGATGCGCATGCCGGGCGTGCGCTTCTTCGACTTCACCCAGGCCGACGCCTACGCGCGCCGCTTTCCCTACCTCACGGCGATCACGATCCCGATGGGCGCGTTCGACTTCGGCCGCAACCTGCCGCCGCATCCGCTGCAGTTCATCGCGCCGACGGCCGAGCTGGTCGCGCGCGACTCGCTGCATCCGGCGCTGTCCGATCTGCTCGTCGATGCGGCCAAGGAAGTGCACGGCCGCTCGACGCTGCTGCAGCGCGCCGGCGAATTCCCGGCGCCGCGCGCCCAGGACTTCCCGATCAGCGACGACGCCGCGCGCTACTACAAATCGGGCAAGGGCTTCCTTTACCGCGTGCTGCCGTTCTGGCTCGCGAGCCTCGCCGACCGCCTGCTGGTGGTGCTGGTGCCGATCATCGTCGTGCTGATTCCGGGCCTGCGGCTCGTGCCCGGCCTCTACGCCTGGCGGGTAAAATCGCGCATCTACCGCTGGTATGGTTCGCTGATCGCACTGGAACGCGCCGCGCTCGCCGACAACTCGCCCGCCGAGCGGCGCACGCTGCTGCGCCAGCTCGACACCATCGAGGAATCGGTCAACGGCATGAAGATGCCGCTCGCGTACGCGGATCAGTTCTACGTGCTGCGCGAGCACATCGGCTTCGTGCGCTCGCGGCTGTCGCCCGCTCGCGACGGCGGCGCGGCGCGCGGTGAGCACGGCGCGGGCGGTCTGAGCGGATTCGGCGGATTTGGCGGCATGGGCGGAGCGCCCGCGAACGCCGAAGTCGACACGGGCGACGCGATGGACGAACGCGTCGCGGAAGAAGCGGAAGAAGCGCCCGAGGCGAATGAAGCGAACGCCGAAGCCAGCGCCGAAGCGAACACAGAAGCACGGAACGAGACACGCGGCGCCTGACACCCGCCCGCGCAGAAATTGCAGCACGCAGCACCGAATACGATCGATACTCAAACGACGGGTCGCCGCTGCGGCCCGCATGAACGCCCATAGCGGAGGAACAGCATGATCAGCGGCATCGACGCCAGCCAGCCAGCCTGGTTCTACGACTTCGTGTCGCCGTTTTCGTATCTGCTGCTGGAGCAGTACGACAAGTGGCCGGGCTTCGACTTCGCGCCGACGCCGGTCCTGCTCGCCGACCTGCACCGCCATTGGGGCCAGCCGCTCGGCGCATCGATTCCGGCCAAGCGCATCTTCACGTACCGTCACGCGCTGTTTCGCGCCGAACAACTGGGCATTCCGTTCAAGATGCCGCCCGCGCATCCGTTCGACTCGGTCAAGCCGATGCTGCTCGCCATCGCGGCGGGCGGCGACTTCGCCTGCGTGCGCGAGATCTTCCGCTTCATCTGGCGCGAGGGCCGCGACCCGTCGACCGAGGAAGGCTTCGAGCAATTGTGCGAGCGCGTGGGCATCGCGCACGGCGAGGCGCTGATCGAGGAAGAAGCGGTGCGCGCGCAACTGCGCCGCAACACCAACGACGCGATCTCGATGGGCGTGTTCGGCGTGCCCACGTTCTGGATGAACAAGCAGCTGTTCTGGGGCGAAGACGCGCTGCCGATGGTGCTCTACTGCGCGCGCACGCCGAACTGGCTCGACTCGCGCGAGGTCAAGCGCATCAGCGCGCTGCCTTCGGGTCTGCCGAAGCCGGAAAAAGCCTGAAAAACCTGCGACGAGCGCGGGCGAGCGACGTATAAGCAACGTCCGCCGCCCGCGCTGATTCCCGCCATACCGCGCGCCCTATGGCCAGCGCGCGCGCCGCGGCTTAAGGTTATGCCTGACGCCGTGCGCAGGAAGCGCGGCGCGTGCGCGCTCACTGCGTTCCCCGCGTTCCCGCTTTCATCGCCATGGACGACTCTGCCCTTTCCCTCGACATCTGGCTCGTGCGCGTGCTGCGCACGCTGCTGGTCGAGCGCAGCGTCACCCAGGCCGCGCTGCGCCTGAACCAGACGCAGCCGGCCATCAGCACCGCGCTGCGGCGGCTGCGTGAAGTGCTCGGCGACCCGATCCTCGTGCGCGGCAAGGCCGGCATGGTGCCGACCGAATACGGCGAGTCGCTGCTGCAATACGCCCAGCGCGTGCTGCGCGACGTCGATTTCGTCGCCACGCCGCACGGCGAATTCGATCCGCTGCGTTCGAAGCGCACCTTTCGCCTCGCCGCGCCCGACTATCTCAACGACTTCTTCATGCCGACGCTGATCGCGCGTTTTCGCGAAGCGGCGCCCGCCGCGCGGCTGGAGATCCTCTCGCTTTCGCCGACGCTCGACCATCACGCCGCGCTCGACGCGGGCGAACTCGACATCGTGATCGGCAACTGGCCGAAGCCCGATCCGCGTTTCGCGCGCAGCGACCTGTTCGCCGACAAGATCGTCTGCCTGATGCGCGCCGACCATCCGCTCGCCCACGCGCCGCTGTCGCGCGAGGATTATCTGGCGGCGGGCCATCTCGCGCCCACGCCCTACACCGGCGCGAACGCGAGTCCCGTCGAGCTGGGATTCGCGAAGGCGCGCGCGCATCGGCACATCGTCGCGACGCTGCCGTATTTCGGCCTCGTGCCGCAAGTGCTGCTGCAATCGGATCTGATCTTCACGACCACGCGCCGCTTCGCGCTGCACTACGCGGGCATGCTGCCGCTCGCGGTGGTCGAGCCGCCGATCGCGTTTCCGCGCATCCGCTGCTATCAGATGTGGCATCCGCAACCGGACCGCCCGAGCGACGTGGGCTGGCTGCGCGAGTTGATCGACGCCGTCTCGGTGTCGTTGACGGTGCCTGCGCGCAAGCGGCGCGCGAAGCAGGACACGTCTTCGAAAGCCGCCATCTGACGCCGCAAAAACAAAAAAGCCGGACAGCAACGTCCGGCTTTTTTTCAAGCTTCCGCAAGCGTGTGCACGCTACGCCCGCGCGAATACGCTCTCCTGCGCGTGACGATGAACGTCGACCGGCATCGCCACGCGCAGTTGCATCAACTGTGCGGCCACGGCCACCGCAATCGACGACGGCGCCTTGTCGACGATTCCCGTCACGCCGATTGGGCAAGTGATCTCGTCCATGCGCTCGCGCGCAATGCCGCGCTCGGCCAGACGCCGCTCGAACTTCACACGCTTGGTTTTCGAGCCGATCAGCCCGAACCACGCGAAATCGCGCCGCTTCATGATGCGCAGCGACAGCTCGAAATCGAGCGCGTGATTGTGCGTCATGACGATGAAGTACGCGCCCGGCGGCGCGCTGTCGACGATCGCCGCAGGCGTGTCGGTGGCCTCGACCTGCACGTTGGCGGGCACTTCGTCGGGGAACAGTTCGTCGCGCTCGTCCACCCATTGCACCACGCACGGCAGCATGCCGAGCAGCGTCACCAGCGCGTGGCCCACGTGGCCCGCGCCGAACAGCACGACGTGCATCGGCCCGTATTGCGGCACCGGCGTGCTGCGCCGGCCGATCACGACGCGGCCCGTCGCATCCACGCGCACACAATGATTCGGATGACTGATCATGTTGCGTTTCCCTCGCTGATCCGCGGACTCAGGCCCGCGCCATCGCACGCACCGCACGCACGCTCTTGAGGATTTCCTCGGCGGTCGCGGGGGCGTTCATCGGCGGATTGAAGCGGTAATCGGCCACGCTCGCCACGGCGTCGCGGATCGCGAAGAACACCGAGAACGGCAGCAGCAGCGGCGGCTCGCCCACGGCCTTCGAGCGGTGAATGCTGTCCTCCGCGTTGCGGTTCTTGAAGAGCTTCACGCTGAATTCGGGCGGCGTGTCGTTGACGGTCGGGATCTTGTACGTGGACGGCGCGTGCGTCATGAGCTTGCCGTCCGGCTTCCACCAGAGTTCTTCGGTCGTGAGCCAGCCCATGCCCTGAATGAAGCCGCCTTCCACCTGCCCCACGTCGAGCGCGGGATTCAGCGAATCGCCCACGTCGTGCAGCGCGTCGGCGCGCAGCACGCGCATTTCGCCCGTGAGCGTGTCGATCACGACTTCGGACACGGCCGCGCCGTACGAGTAGTAATAGAACGGCCGCCCGCGCAGCGTCGCCTGATCCCAGTAGAGCTTGGGCGTGGCGTAGAAACCGTCGGACCACAGTTGCACGCGCGCGAGATAGGCCTTCTGCACCAGCGTGCCGAACGGCACCACTTCGTCGCCGACGATCGCGCAGTCGTTCGCGAACCGCACGTCCGCCGCGTTCACCGCGCCCTTGCCCCAGGTGGTGGCCGCGAGCGCCGCCAGCCGCTCGCGCAACTGACGCGCGGCGTCCTGCGCGGCCTTGCCGTTCAGATCGCTGCCCGTCGAGGCCGCCGTCGCGGACGTGTTTGCGACCTTGCTCGTGTCGGTGGCCGTCACGCGCACGCGGCCGAACTCGATGCCGAGTTCGTGCGCCACGACCTGCGCGACCTTGGTATTCAGCCCCTGACCCATTTCCGTGCCGCCGTGATTCACGAGCACCGAACCGTCGGTGTAGATGTGCACCAGCGCGCCCGCCTGATTGAAGTGCGTGACGTTGAACGCGATGCCGAACTTCACCGGCGTGATCGCGATGCCTTTTTTCAGCACTTCGTTGTTCGCGTTGAACGCGCGAACCGCCGCACGGCGCGCGCGATAACCGCTCGTTTGCGCCAGCTCGTCGATCAGCTCGTGAATCACGTTGTCTTCGATGGTCTGGCCGTACGGCGTTTCGTTGTTCTCCGTCTTGCCGTAGAGATTGCGCTTGCGGACGTCGAGCGGATCGAGGCCGAGCGAGCGCGCGACGTCGTCCATGATGTACTCGATCGCGAACGCGCCCTGCGGGCCGCCGAAGCCGCGAAACGCGGTGTTCGACTGCGTGTTGGTCTTGCCGCAGAAGCCCGCGATCGACACGTCGGGCAGCCAGTAGGCGTTGTCGAAATGGCAGACGGCGCGCGTCATCACGGGGCCGGAGAGGTCCGCCGAGAAGCCGCAGCGCGAAGTCATGTCGACACTCACGCCTTCGATGGTGCCGTGATCGTCGTAACCCACTTCGTACGTGTAGTGGAAGTCGTGACGCTTGCCGGTCACCATCATGTCGTCGTCGCGATCGGGGCGCAGTTTCACGGGACACAGCAGCTTCCACGCCGCGAGCGCCGCGCAGCACGCGAACAGGCCCGACTGCGATTCCTTGCCGCCGAAGCCGCCGCCCATGCGCCGGCATTCCACCAGCACGTTGTGCGACTGCACGCCCAGCACATGCGCGACGAGGTGCTGCATTTCGCTCGGATGCTGCGTCGAGCACCAGACGTGCATGCCGTCGTCGTCCTTCGGCACGGCGTAGGCGATCTGCCCTTCCAGATAGAACTGCTCCTGCCCGCCCAGCAGCATCTCGCCTTCGTGACGATGCGCGGCCCGCGCCGCGCGCGTGGACGCGTCGCCGCGCGCGAGCTTCATCGGCGGCAACACGTATTGCTGCGCGGCGCGCGCCTGCTGCGCCGTGAGGATCGGCGGCAATTCTTCGTAGTCGATTTCGGCGCGGCGCGCGGCGAGGCGCGCCGTATCGTGCGAGGTCGCGACCACGACGAACATCGGCTGGCCGACGTATTGCACGACGCCGTCCGCGAGCACCGGATCGTCGTGGAGGATCGGGCCGCAATCGTTTACGCCCGGAATGTCCTCGGCGGTGAGCACGGCCACGACGCCCGGCGTCGCGCGCACCTTGGCGAGATTCATCGCGACGATGCGCGCGTGCGCCTTCTGCGAGAGTCCGAGCGCCGCGTGCAGCGTGCCCGCGACAACCGGAATGTCGTCGGTGTACGTGGCGCGCCCGCTCACATGCAGATGCGCCGATTCGTGCGGCCGCGAGACGTGGACCTGCGCGAACGGCTCGCGCGCTTTCGCTTCTTCCAGGAACGGTTCGGCTTGCTGGTTCATGATGTCGTTCTCCGTATGATGTTCCGCTTTTTTCCCGTTTCCTGTCCGGTCAAACCGCGCTGCTTTCGATGCTGTCCGCACTTTCCGCCGCCACCGCGCGCACGTTCAGCGCCTGCGGCGCGAGCGGATTGTGCGGACGCGTTTCCAGCCAGAAGCGATACAAGGTGTTCTTCGCCGATTCGAGCCGATACTCGCTCGTCGCGCGCATGTCCGAGAGCGGCGCGTAGTCCTTGCCGAGCGCGATCATCGCGGCCTGCACGGTGGCTTCGTGCCACTGCGCATCGGCGAGCACGGCTTCGGCGTGACTCGCGCGCTTCGGTGTTGCAGCCATGCCGCCGAACGCGATGCGCGGCTCGCGGATCGTCTCGCCATGCTCGCCATCGGCGAGATAAGAGAACGCGGCGCACACGGCCGAGATATCGGAGTCGAAACGCTTCGAGACCTTGTAGGTGCGGAATTTCAGATTCGCGCGCGCGCCGCTGCGCGTCGGCACCTTGAGCGCGAGCACGAATTCGTGCTCGGCCATGTCCTTCTTCTGGTACGCGAGATAGAGGTCTTCGAGCGCCAGTTCGCGCTCGACTTCGCCGCCGCGCAGCACCACGCGCGCGCCCAGCGCGATCAGGCCCGGCATCGAGTCGCCGATCGGCGAGCCGTTCGCCACGTTGCCGCCGAGCGTGCCCGCGTTGCGGATCGGCAGCGAGGCGAAACGCAGCCACATCTCTTCGAGTTCGGGATAGTGCTTCGCGAGTTCGGCGTACGCGCGCTCGACCGTCACGCCCGCGCCGATGCGTATCCATTGCTCGTCCACGTCGATCGCGCGCATCGCCTCGACCTGCCCCACGTAGACGATGTCGCCGAGATCGCGCATCTGCTTCGTGACCCACAGGCCGATGTCGGTGCTGCCCGCGAGAATGCGCGTGTTCGGGCGCGCGGCCTTGATCGCGGCGAGCGCGTCGACGGTGCGCGGCGCGTCGAACTGCTGGCCGCGGTGCTCATAGTGGAAGGTCTCGCCGCGCTCGATCGTCGCGAGCGAGGCCGCGATCGCCTTCACGTCGACGGGCGCCTTGGGCGCGTCGAGCTTGAACATCTGCTCGGCGGCGTCGAGGATCGGCCGATAGCCCGTGCAGCGGCACAGATTGCCGGTGAGCGCGTTGGCGATCTCGTCGCGCGACGGCACGCTGCACGACGCCTTGCCCGCGCAGCCTTGCGCCGCGTGCTCGTGACCGTGCTCGTGGCTGTGCTCGTGGCTGTGCTTCTCGTAGAGCGACCACATCGACATGACGAAACCGGGCGTACAGAAACCGCACTGCGAACCGTGGCAATCGACCATCGCCTGCTGCACGGGATGCAGCGAGCCGTCGGGCTGGCGCAGGTCTTCGACCGTGAAGAGCGCCTTGCCGTCGAGCGTCGGCAGGAACTGGATGCAGGCGTTGACGGCCTTGAAGCTCACGCCGCCCTCGGCGGTGCGCTCGCCGACGACGACCGTGCACGCGCCGCAATCGCCTTCGGCGCAGCCTTCCTTGGTGCCGGTGCAGCGCGCGTCTTCGCGCAGGTATTGAAGGACGGTGCGGGTCACGCCCGCGTCGCTGACTTCGCGGATCGCGTTGCGGTGATAGAAGCGGATCGGCTGATTCATGGTTTCTGGCTCGTCGTGGTATGCGTGTGCGCGGCGAGCGTCTCCAGCCCGCCACGCAACAGTGGACGATTCGAAAACTATCACCACCAATATTGCGATCCCATAGGCGCAGGTGCATGGGGGATATATCGTTGGGACGATAAATCGCGCTCGCCCGCGCATGGCGCGCTTATGTCGACGAGTCCTGATCGCGTTATTTCCCGCACGATTCGCGCGAACAGGACACCGAAATCTCGCCGCCGATGCCTCATCCCGAGGCTTACGCTCGGCTTTCTGCCCGACGCTGCGGCCGCGCGGCGTCCGGGTTCGCCAAATCGCGCCAACGTCGCGCAACCTCGCCCATTTCCGCCCACGCAGATGACAGAACGTTTAAGCAGCGAAACACGTGGGAAAACGTGTTGTTCCGCTCACCGAAACGTTTTTTCAACATCTGCATAAGAACCGGTTCCATGGGACAATCGCGTCTTTCCCGCCGTTTTCCATCCGCGTTTTCCCCATGTCCGCTGATTTGGCGCCCCCGCGCTCCGCCGCATCGACGACCCTGCAGATCATTCCGGTCGTCTTTTTCACCTTCCTCTGCTACCTGACGATCGGCATTCCGCTTGCCGTGCTGCCAGGCTACGTGCACAACGACCTCGGTTTCAGCACCGTGGTGGCGGGCGCGGCGATCAGCGTGCAATACATCGCGACGCTCTGCTCGCGCGCCCTCGCCGGCCGCTCGGCGGACACGCTCGGTCCGAAGAAAACCGTGTCGATCGGCCTGCTGATCTGCGGCGCGAGCGGCGTGCTGCTGCTGCTCGGCACGCTCGTCGATCACTGGCCCGGCCTCTCGCTGACGCTGCTGGTGGTGAGCCGCCTGCTGCTCGGCTGCGGCGAAAGCCTGTGCGGCACGGGCGCGATCCTCTGGGGCATCGGCCGCGTGGGCACCTCGCACAACGCCAAGGTGATTTCGTGGAACGGCATCGCCACCTACGGCGCGCTCGCGCTGGGCGCGCCGCTCGGCGTGGAGATGGTGCATTTCGTCGGCTACTGGACGCTCGGCGTCTCCGTGATCGCACTGGCCGCGCTCGGCTTCTGGCTCGCGCGCCCGATCGCGCCGGTGCCGGTCGTGCACGGCGAACGCATGTCGTACCGCAGCGTGTTCACGCGCGTGCTGCCGCACGGCCTCGGGCTCGCGCTCGGCTCGGCGGGTTTCGGCTCGATCGCCACCTTCATCACGCTGTTCTACGCGGCGCGCCACTGGGACAACGCCGCGTTCTCGCTGACGCTGTTCGGCCTGATGTTCATCGGCGCGCGCCTGCTGTTCGCCAACACCATCAAGACCTTCGGCGGCTTCCGCGTGGCCATCGCGTCGTTCTCGTGCGAGTGCGCCGGCCTGCTGCTGCTGTGGCTCGCGCCGACGCCGCATTTCGCCCTCGCGGGCGCGGCGCTGACGGGCTTCGGCTTCGCGCTCGTGTTCCCGGCGCTGGGCGTCGAGGCGGTGGGCCTCGTGCCGGCGGCGAGCCGCGGCGCGGCGCTCTCGGCGTACTCGGTGTTCCTCGATCTGTCGCTCGGCATCACCGGCCCGCTCGCGGGCTATGTGGCGAATCTGTTCGGCTATGGCTCGGTGTATCTGTTCGCGGCGATTGCGTCGGCGGCGGCCGTGGCGCTGTCGGTCTCGCTGCATCGCAAGAGCGTGAAGGCGGCGGCCGAAGCGAAAGCCACCGCGAGCGCCGCACAACGCGCCGACTGAGTTTCCGACACACGCGCGGCTTCACCGCACCCAATAGAAAAACCGCCCGCAGCGCGCTTCGCGCTGCGGGCGGTTTTTTTCATCGCAGCCGATATCGATGCCTTACTTCTTCTGCACCGTATCGGTCGCGAGCTTCTTGCCCGTGGCTTCGTTGTAGCGCTGCACGTACTCCTCGGTGAGCTTGCGCACCGCACGGCCGATCTTGCGGTAATCCGACTCGTTGAGGTTCGCGAGCGACACGCGGCCCGACGGATGCGGCGTGCCGAAGCCCTTGCCCGGCAGCAGCACGACGCGCGCTTCGCTCGCGAGACGGAACAGCAGTTCGTTGGGCTGGACCTGCTTGAGCAGCCACTCGACGAAGTCGCGCCCGAACAGCTTCTCGCCGAGATACTCCATGTCGAGAATCGTGTAGTAATCGACCTGGTTCGGATCGCTCTCGTCGTAGGCGATGCCCATCTCCTCGAACAGCGCGCGCTTGCGGCTGCGGATCAGGCGCTTGAGCGCGTTCTTGTACGCGTCGGGCGTATCCATCAGCGAGAACAGCGAGAACAGCACCATCTGCACCTGCTGCGGCGTCGACAGACCGGCCGTGTGATTGAGCGCGACGGTGCGGCTGTCGGCCACCAGACGGTCGATGAACTTGAGCTTGTCCGGCTCCGTCGTGATCGACTCGTAGCGCTTGTGCAGGATCTTCTTCTCGTCCTTCGGCAGCTTCGCGAGCGTAGCGTCGAGCACGTTGTCGCGATGCGTCGCGATCGCGCCCAGACGCCAGCCGGTCGCGCCGAAATACTTCGAATACGAGTACACGAGAATCGTGTTCTTCGGCGCGAGCGCGAACAGCGAAACGAAGTTATCGGCGAAGGTGCCGTACACGTCGTCGGTCAGCAGGATCAGGTCCGGGCGTTCCTTGATGATCTCGGCGATGTATTCGAGGCTTTCGTCGTCGATCTTCACCGACGGCGGATTGCTCGGATTCACGAGGAAGAAGGCCTTGACCTTCGGATCGCGCAGCTTGTCGAGTTCCTTCTTCGAGTACTGCCAGTTGTTCTCGACGGTCGCATCGAGATGCACGACGTTGAGCTGATAGTCGTTGAGCTCGGGAATCTCGATGTACGGCGTGAAGATCGGCATGCCGAGCGCGATGGTATCGCCCGCCTTGATCAGGAAGTTCTCGCGCATCGTGTTGAAGATGTACGTCATCGCCGCCGTGCCGCCTTCGACCGCGAACACGTCGAACTCGCCCACGAACGGATGCTTGCCGATCATCTCGCGGCGCAGATACTGCCCGACGATGAGCTCCGAGAGCTTGAGCATGCGGTCCGGCACCGGATAGTTACAGGCCAGAATGCCTTCGCACATTTCGTAGAGGAAATCGCCCGCCGAAAGACCGAGCTGGTCGCGCACATACGACACCGCGCCGCCGATAAAGTCGATGCCCGGCTCGCCCTGCTTTTCGTGCAGGAACTGGTCGAAGCGCTCGACGATGCCGGCGCGCTGCGGGAAGCCGCCCACGCCTTCGGGCATGTACGAGAACGAGCGCTCCGATTCGCGCATCGCGAAGAGACCGAGCTGCCAGAAGCCGTGGCGCGGAATGGTGGCGAGGAAGTTGGGGTTGCCGCGACCCGCGTTGAGCATCGAGAAGTTGGCCGGACGTTCGGCCGCGCCGCCGCCGGCCGCCTTGATCAGTTCGTCCTTGAGCTCGAACGGGCTCAGTGCGTCGAGACCCGCCTTTTCCTTCGTATCGTTGCCTTTACCTTTTGCCATGGTGCTCTCCATTGGAAGACGTAATGCGCGCCGCTTCGTTCGTTGTGCTCACCGTGCGGGTGAGCGCCGTCGTTGCGTCGAACGCGGCACGCGTTTCGACAGATCATCGAGGACGGGCCTGCGCTCCCCGCGCGGCCCGCTTTGGCTTCATGTCATGCGAGACCGACCACGAGCGGCCCGAGCAGCGTGAGCAGCACGTTGGCGATCGCGTAAGTGATGGCGAACGGCACCGTCGGCACCGCGCTCTCGGCCTTGTCGAGAATGCCGCCGAACGCCGGGTTCGCACTGCGCGAGCCCGACAGCGCGCCCGCGAGAATCGCCGCGTTGTTGTACTTCAGCACGTAGCGGCCAAACAGCATGGTGAGAATCAGCGGCACGATGGTCACCACCACGCCGAGCAGGAAGATCGTGATGCCGCTCTGCTTGACCGTCACCACCGCCTGCAGGCCGGAGTTCAGACCGACCACGGCGACGAACGCCGCGAGCCCGAAGTCCTTGAGCAGTTGCGAGGCCGCGGGCGGCATCACGCCGTACATCGGATGCTTGCCGCGCATCCAGCCGAACAGCAGACCCGCGAGCAGGCAGCCGCCGCCCGAGCCGAGCGTGAGCGGAATGCCCGCCACGTTCACCACGATCAGGCCGATCAGCAAGCCGAGCACGAGGCCGACGCCCATGTAGATGAAGTCGGTCTTGTTGCTGTACGCGAGCTCGTAACCGGCTTCCTGCACGGCGCGTTTGGTGTCGGTGGCCGTGCCGTAGATCGTGATGACGTCGCCGTGTTCGAGTTGCGTCTGCGGCAGCACCGGCACGGGCTGGCCCGCGCGCTCGATCTTCTCGATGTAGACGCCGTGGCGCATGTCGTGATCGACGTTCTTGCGCACTTCCGCGATCGTCGTGTGATTCATGCCCTTCTTTGTGAAGACGAGCTGGCGCGTCTGCATCACGAGGCTCATGCCGCCCGAATCCGGCACTTCGGGCCCGATCAGCGCGCCCACTTCGACCATCTGCTCGCGGCGGCCGACCACGAGCACGACGTCGTCGCGGCTCAGCACGAAGTCGGGCGTCGAATCGAGCACTTTGCCCGCGCGCCGGATCTTCTCGATCGCGACGAGATCCTTCTCCGCCGCTTCGAGCTGCTTGACGGTCTGGCCCGCGCCCGCCTCCACGCGGAACACGCGGCCGAACAGTTCGGGCAGCGCCGTGATCTGGCCCGGCCCGCTCGCCGCCGAGCCGCCCGCCATTTCGCGCTCGGCGTCCATCGACGCGTCCTTGAGACTGCGGCCCATGAACTTCGGCAGGATGTTCACGCAGACGATGATCGCGCCGAGCGAACCGAACACGTAGGTCACGGCATAGCCGATCGCCACGTCGGCCTGCATCGCTTTCACCTGATCGGCCGGCAGACCGAGACGCGCGATGGCGTCGCCGGCCGTGCCGATGATCGCCGACTGCGTCATGCCGCCCGCCGCGAGACCCGCGGCGAGACCCTTATTGAGGTGAAAGAGCTTCGCGCAGATGACCACCGTGACGAGGCCCGCGACGGCCATGAACACGGCCATGGCGATCTCGCGCAGGGTCTTGCGGTTGAGCGAGTTGAAGAAGCCCGGCCCGGAGTCGTAGCCCACGGCGTAGATGAACACCGCGAACATCACCGACTTCACGCCGTTGTCGATGGTCACGCCCGCCTGACTGATGACCACGGCCGCGAGCAGCGACCCGCCCACGCCGCCCAACTGGAACTTGCCGAAGTTGATCTGGCCGATCCAGTAACCCACGGCCAGCGAGAGAAACAAGGCGATTTCCGGAGATTTGTGAAAGATGTCATGTAGCCATTCCATCGTGCCCTCGCTTGGAAAGAGGTGACAGCCTGAAGCCGCTCGAACCCGACGCCTGAGCCGCCGCGCGGGTCAGCCGAACTTCGCCGCGAGCCCGACCACCACGGGCCCCATCAACGGCAACAGGATGTTCGACAACGCATAGGTGATCGTGTAACCGATCACGGGAGTGGAATTGCCGGTGACGCCCACGAGCGCACTGATCGCCGGCGTGCTGCACTGCTGCCCTGCAATCGCGCCGAGCAGCATCGGCGCTTCGAGCTTGAGAAACATGCGCCCGATCCAGAGTGAAAGGAGGCCCGGAATCAGCACCATCAGGATGCCGGCGAGCGGCAGCGCGAGGCCGTACTCGCGCACGAGCTTGATGGCGTCCGGACCGGCGGACAGACCCACGGCGGCGATGAAGGTCGCGAGGCCGAAGTCCTTGAGCACCTGGGCGGCCGCCGAAGGCAGCGAGCCGACCACGGGAAAGTGCGAGCGCGCCCAGCCGAACAGCAGGCCCGAGAGCAGACAGCCGCCGCCGGTGCCGAGCACCAGCGAGACGCCGCCCACCTTCAGCCCGAAGCGGCCGATCAGCATGCCGACGAGCACGCCGAGCCCGAGATAGACGAAGTCGGTCTTGGTGGTCTGCTGGATCACGTAGCCGAGGCGCTGCGCCCCGCGTTTGACGTCGCTGGGCGCGCCGAGCAGCGTGAGCACGTCGCCGCGCCGGACCACCGTGCCGGGCAGCGCGGGCACCGTGGTGTCGAGCCGCGTGATCGCGCTCACGTAGATGCCGCGGCCCGCTTCCGCCGAGGCGCGTTCGCGCATCTGCGCGAGCGTGAGGCCGTCGGCGTCGCGGCGCGTGAGCATCACGTCCACGCGCTGCGCGAGCAGCTTCGTGAAGCCTTCGCCCGACACTTCCTCGCCGAGACTGGCGGACGCGTCGACCATGCTTTCGCGGCGCCCCGCGATGAAGACCACGTCGCCCGCCTGCAGCACGAGCTGCCCGTCCGCGTCGATCTGGCGCTGTTCGCGCAGCACGCGCTCGATCGTGATGTTGTTGCCGTAGCGCGCCTCGAACTGGGCGACCTGAATGCCGGCGGCCGGACCGGCCACGAATGCGCGGCCCACCAGCGGCGGCAGCGCGAGACGCTGACCATCGTCGAGCACGCCGTCGCCGCCGAGCTTGCGAAAGAGACGCGCGGCCTCGTCGCGCAGATTCACGCGCAGGATCAGCGGCGCAACCTGGCTCGTGAACAGCACGATGGTGATCAGGCCGAACAGGTAGCTCACGCTATACGCGGTCACGATGTGCGCCTGCAGCGTGCCGACCGCCTGCGGGCTGATGCCGAGCCGCGCGATCGCCTCGGAGGCCGTGCCGATCACCGCCGACTCGGTCGCCGCGCCCGCCAGCAAGCCCGCGGCGGTGCCCGCGTCGAGCTTCATCAGGACGACTGCAATCATGACGAGCGTCATCACCGAGACGATCTCGACGATCGAAAGCAGCCCGTAACGCCAGCCCTTGCCGATGTTGGCGAAGAACTGCGGGCCGCCTGTGAAGCCGAGCGCGAAGATGAACAGCGCGAAGGCGATGTTCTTGAGATCGGGCGCGATACGCGCGCCGGTCTGACCGAGCACGAGCGCCACGATCAGCGTGCCGCACACGCCGCCAAGCGAAATCGGCCCGAATCGAATCGAACCAATCAAATAACCGAGTGCGAGACTCGTAAACAGGGCAATCTCGGGTTGCGACTTCAGCAATTCGACGATCATGTCTGGTCTGCCGATTTACGTTCTTTTTGCCCAAACGCGCATAAAAAGACATGCTCATGGCATGTACGCATCTATTTCCGGGCACATCGCATATTTGCACGACGCGCAATAAATCCGGAAAACCGCTTTTATTCGCTATTTATGTAAAGGCTGTGAACCGACATAAAACCCATTGCCCGCAATGCATTGACAACAAACGTTTTTTGCCCGGAAATATCCGCAATCAGCACAGACATCGATTCCTCGCAAGCTTTGTACAAGACCCGGAAAACCGCTATCCGCTGGATCAACGCCGCATGATCGTAATTCAAATTCAAATACGACTGCGGCGAACCTGCCATATTCCCGCCTCATTCAATACCCATGCCAGCAGCGTTTTGAATCTTTTACAACGATGAAACGACACTGCTTTTTGAGATAGATATTGTAATTTCACGGGACTGTCAATATGATTTTCATTCAAAGTCGTATTCGCGAGGAGCCGACAGCCCGCTTCATTCGCGCTCGGCCGTTCTGTTCGAGCGCACGCCCCTTAACCGGTAAATGCATTCAGCATGCGAGGCGAATTTCCATGAACCAGATACACGCCATGCGCGTCTTCGTCAGGGTTGCGGAATCACAGAGCTTTCGCCGCGCCGCGCAGCACCTCGACGTTTCGAACGCGCTCGTCACCCGTTCGGTCGCGATGCTCGAAGCGCATCTGCACACGCGGCTCATCAACCGCACCACGCGTAATCTTTCGCTTACCGAAGCAGGTCAGCGCTATCTCGAAGGCTGCCGCAGCGTGCTGGAGGAACTCGATCACCTCGAACACACGCTCGCGCATACCGAGCGGGAACCGAGCGGCACGCTGCGCGTGGTGGCTGCGGGCGCGCTGTCGCTCGCCACGCTCACGCCGTTGATCGACGGTTACCGGCGGCGTTATCCGCGCGTGCACGTGCGCCTCACGCTCGCCGAGCGGCCCGTGGATCTGGCTGAAGATGGCTTCGACGTGGGCATCGTGGCGGCGTCGACGGAAAGTGGCGAGGGCAACGGCGAACTCGTCGAGCGCTCGCTCGGCACGACTTCGTTCGTGCCCTGCGCGTCGCCCGCGTGGCTCGCGGAGCACGGCGAACCGGGCACGCCCGACGCGCTCGCGCAGCACGCGGCCGTGACGCTGCCGCCCGAGGAGCGCAGCGCGACGTGGCGCTTCGCGCAGGCCGGCGAGCGCGCGCAGCCGGTCACGCTACAACCGGCTTACGCGGTCAACAACATGCTGATGGTGCGGCTCGCGGCGCTCGCGGGCATGGGCGTGGCGATCGTGCCC
>NZ_JAAGPN010000180.1:0-16405 GCF_017104805.1 Paraburkholderia sp. Ac-20347
TAGTGCGTCGATCAGCGGCGAGACCTTGCCCGCGTCGTTCGGTGTGGTGCCGACCGTGCTTTCGCAGACGCACGTGGGACACGCGTGGTCGGTGGCGTTCGGCGGCGCGCTCGTCGTGCTGCTCGCCGCGTTCGCGGGCGCGAGCCCGGTGCGCGACGGCGTGCTGTGGCTCGCGCTGATCGCCGTCGCCGCGGGTCGCGCGGGTCTCGGTCACGCGGCCGATGCGGGCTTCGCCTCGGCCGCGCTCGGGCTGCACACGCTGCACGTGCTGAGCGCGAGCGCATGGAGCGGCATCGTGATGGCGGGTGGTCTCGCAGTGTTGCCGGCGCTGGGTACGTCGACGGCGCGCGGCGTGCTGATCCGCACGGCGGGCCAGCTCTCGAACGTCGCGCTGTTCGTGGTGGGACTCGTGCTCGCGACCGGCGTGTTCAACGCGCTGCGCGGCACCGGCGGCTCGCTCGATGCGCTCACGGGCAGCGAGTGGGGCCGCGTGCTGCTCGCCAAGCTCGTGCTGGTCGCGCTCGCACTCGCGCTCGGCGGCGTCAACCGCGTGATGGTGATGCCGGAGCTGCGGCGCGCCGCGTCGACGGGCGCGGCGCGCCGCTTCGTCAACGTGCTGCATCTCGAAGCGCTCGTGATGATGGCCATCCTCGTGATCGCGGCCGTGCTCGGTCATAGCGTGCCGGGCTACGTGTTGCAGGGCTGAAACACGCCGCCCTCGCGCGCGTGATCGCGCTTATTCGTAGCCGAGCCGATGACTGAGAATCGGCGAGAAGAACAGGGCGATCGCGCAACCGATCGCCTTGCCTTCGAGTTCCGCGAGCGCAAGCACCGATGACGGATGCGCGATCAGGTCGAAGAGCTGCGGCAGGCACCAGAGCACCGCGAACCCAATGAAGCTCTGTTCGACCATGAGAATGCGCCAGCCGCGCGTGCAGGCGACGGCGGCGGCGATCACGCGCATCAGGCCGAAAGTGACGAGCGCGCCTACGGCGGCCTGCTCTCGGATCAGGTAGTCGGGCAGCATCGCGTCCATGTGTATCCCCGTATCGTTGGATTTGTCGTACAGGGGATTCAGCAAGGAGCAGGCCAATGCGACTCAGTATTGCGCCTGGTGCGCCGCGCGCCGCGAACGCGATGCCGACGATGCGATGTTTTTGCCTTGCGCGCCAAGGCTTTAGCGACACACGCGAACACGTGCGCTATGTGCGAAAACGACGAACGCCGCGACCGCCCGAAGGCGAGACGCGGCGTGGCGGGCCCAAACCGGGCTGAAACGTTACGGCGCTGAAACGTGGCGCGCGAAACACGTCACGTAACGCAGGTGACGCGCGCTGTGTGTATCGCGGATGCACGCTTCGCGAAGCGCGCGATCATCGACGATCAACGTCGATCGACGGCATGATCGCGCCGCGATCTGTGCGCCAGCACACATCACCACTCGGCGACGCTGCCATCCTCGTGACGCCACACCGGATTGCGCCAGCGATGACCGACCTTCGCCATCTCGCGCACCTTCTCCTCGTTCACTTCGATGCCCAGACCCGGACCCTGCGGAATCGACACGAAGCCGTCTTCGTACTTGAAGACTTCCGGATTCTTGATGTAGTCGAGCAGGTCGTTGCCCTGGTTGTAGTGAATGCCGAGGCTCTGCTCCTGGATGAACGCGTTGTAGCTCACCGCGTCGATCTGCAGACAGGTGGCGAGCGCGATCGGACCGAGCGGGCAGTGGAGCGCGAGCGCCACGTCGTAGGCCTCGGCCATCGACGCGATCTTGCGGCATTCGGTGATCCCGCCCGCGTGCGAAGCGTCGGGCTGAATGATGTCGACGTAACCGCCCGCGAGAATGTGCTTGAAATCCCAGCGCGAGTAGAGACGCTCGCCGAGCGCGATCGGCGTGCTCGTCTGGTTGACGATGTCGCGCAGCGCCTCGACGTTCTCCGAAAGCACGGGCTCTTCGATGAACATCAGCTTGAACGGATCGAGTTCCTTCGCGAGCACCTTGGCCATCGGCTTGTGCACGCGGCCATGGAAATCCACGCCGATGCCGACGTTCGGGCCCACGGCCTCGCGCACGGCCGCGACGTTGTTGATCACGCCTTGCACCTTGTCGAAGGTGTCGATGATCTGCAGCTCTTCCGAGCCGTTCATCTTCACGGCCTTGAAGCCGCGATCGACCACGGCGCGGGCGTTGTTCGCGACGTCGCTCGGACGGTCGCCGCCGATCCACGAATAGACCTTGATCTTGTCGCGCACCTGACCGCCGAGCAGCGCGTGCACCGGCACGCCATGATGCTTGCCCTTGATGTCCCAGAGCGCCTGATCGACGCCTGCGATCGCGCTCATCGTGATCGGGCCGCCGCGGTAGAAGCCCGCGCGATACATCACCTGCCAGTGGTCTTCGATCAGCAGCGGATCCTTGCCGATCAGGTAGTCGGACAGTTCTTCGACGGCGGCGGCAACCGTGTGCGCGCGGCCTTCGACGACGGGCTCGCCCCAGCCGATGATGCCTTCGTCCGTTTCGATCTTGAGGAAGAGCCAGCGGGGCGGCACGACGAAGGTTTCGAGCTTGGTGATTTTCATGCGGTGTCTCCAGAACGGTTCGATGGGCGCACGGCGCGAGCGGCGGGCCCGGCGCGTCTCGGAGCACATGCTACTGCAAAATTCGCCTTTAAGTGCTATTAATAGTATTATTTTGCATCGGTTCCCATTATCTGGGCGATCGTCCCCTGCGAATACAAGGAGAACGTCATTCAGCGCGATCTGCACGGCACCGTCGCCTTCGAACTTGGCAGCGCGATCCTGCGCGGCGACTACGCGCCCGGCACGACGCTGCCTCGCGAAGCGGACCTGATGGAGCGCTTCGACGTGAGCCGCACGGTATTGCGCGAGGCGCTGCGCACGCTCACTTCGAAAGGGCTCGTGGAATCGCGGCCGAAGGTGGGCACGCGCGTGCGCTCGCGCGAAGCGTGGAACCTGCTCGACGCCGACGTGCTCGACTGGTACGCGCGCGTCGCGCCGCCGCTCGCGTTCGCGCTCAAGCTGCAGGAAATGCGCGAGATGATCGAGCCTTACGCCGCGCAGCTCGCGGCCGGCGCGCACGACGCCGTCTCGTTCGCCGATCTCGCCGACGCCCACACCGCGATGACCGACGCGCGCAACGTCGACGAATGGGTGCGCGCCGATCTGCGCTTTCACCTGGCCGTGCTCGCCGCTTGCCGCAACGAACTGCTGGTGCCGCTCGGCACGCTGATCGAGCGCACGCTCGAAGGGCAGTTGCGCGTGAACGCCAAGCGCGCCGATGTGTTCAACGCGGCGCTGCCGGATCACACGAAAGTGTTCGACGCGATCGCGCGGCGCGACGCCAATACGGCGCGCGAAGCGATGGCCGCGCTGCTGCGATTGACGCGCGAGCGCATCGAAGGCTGAGCCGAAACGGCGCGTAAAAAGACAACGCTCAGCGTCGACGCATGAGTTTGCTATGCTTGCGCGTCCCGCCCGTGGCGCGTCGATCCGCGCGAAAAGGGCCTATACGCAAACGTTTGACGCCATGAAAAACGACCTCGGCGGCCCTCGGCTCGACAACGCCACGCTCCTCGAAATCATCCGCGCGCAATCCGATATCGCGAGACTCGGCCTCGACCTCGGCGGCGTGATGGCCTTCGTCGCCGAACGCACCGAACATCTGACCGGCGCCCAAGGCGCGGCCGTCGAACTCGCCGAAGGCGGCGAGATGGTCTATCGCGCGGCGTCGGGCAGCGTGGCCGGCATGCTGGGCCTGCGCCTCGCGCGCGAATCGAGCCTCTCCGGGCTGTGCGTGAGCAGCGGCGAAATCCTGCGCTGCGACGACTCCGAAGCCGATCCGCGCGTGGACCGCGAAGCGTGCCGCCGCGTCGGCCTGCGCTCGATGATCGTCACGCCGCTCAAGCATCTCGATGCGACCGTGGGCGTGCTGAAGGTGGTGGCGCCCGAAGTCGGCGCCTTCGACGACGACGACATCGAAACGCTCTCGCTGATGTCCGGCCTGATCGCAGCCGCGATGTTCCACGCCGCGCGCCACGAAACGAGCGAACTCTATCTGCGCGCAACGCACGACGCGCTCACCGGCCTGCCGAACCGCGCGCTGTTCTACGACCGTCTGCGTCAGTCGGTCGATCTGGCGGTGCGATCGGAGGGCGGCCTGGGCGTGCTCAACTTCGACATGGACGGACTCAAGCCGATCAACGATCGCTACGGCCATCGCGCGGGCGACGCGGCGATCCGGGAGACGGCGGCGCGCATCGCGAGCAACAGCCGCCGCGTGGATACGGCCGCGCGCGTGGGCGGCGACGAATTCGCGATGATCTTGCCGGGTATCGATGGCCGCAGCGACGCGGAAGGGTATTCGCGGCGGATTCGCGAGAAGGTCGGCGAGCCGTTCGAATTCGAAGGACAGACGATCGAACTGGGCGTGAGCGTGGGCGTGGCAGTGCTGCCGGAAGACGGCCTGGAAATGACGCGGCTGCTCGATCACGCGGATCAGGCGATGTATGTGGCGAAGCGGGGGAAGAGCGGGGGATGAGGGGCTGGGCTTCGCGCTGAGCAAGATGCAGCGCGAAGTCTGAAAAAGCGGCGCGGGAATAGAAAAAGCCGCTGTCCTTGTGGGACAGCGGCTTTCGCATTTGGTGGCGAATCAGGGATTCGAACCCCGGACCTGCGGATTATGATTCCGTCGCTCTAACCGGCTGAGCTAATTCGCCTAAGAAGAGAGATTATGCGGGTGGCCCTGAGGTCTGTCAAGCACTATCTTCAACTTTTTTCGAGACCACCGGGCCGGGGCTAAATCGGCCGGATCAACACAGAATCAATCCTGCGCGTAGATATCCGAGTCCTTCGTCTCCTTCACGAACAGCATGCCGATCACGAAGGTCGCCAGCGCGATGATGATCGGATACCAGAGGCCCGAGTAGATATCGCCTCGCGCCGCCACGATCGCGAACGCCGTCGCGGGCAGGAAGCCGCCGAACCAGCCATTGCCGATGTGATAGGGCAGCGACATCGACGTATAGCGGATGCGCGTCGGGAACATCTCCACCAGCATCGCCGCAATCGGCCCGTACACCATCGTCACGAAGATCACGAGGATGGTCAGCACCACTACGCTCATCGGCCAGTTGAGTTGCGCCGGGTCGGCCTTGAGCGGATAGCCCGCGTTCTTCAACGCGCCCGAGAGCGTCTTGTCGAACGCCGCGCCGGCTTCCTTCGCGCCTGGCGCCTTGCCGTCGAAGGTGTCGATGGTCGTGTCGCCCACCTTGATCTGCGCGAGCGTGCCCGCCGGTGCGGCCACGTTCGAGTAGTTCAGGCCGGCTTTCGAGAGCGCGCTCTTGGCGATGTCACACGAACTCGTGAACTTCGACGTGCCGACCGGGTTGAACTGGAACGAGCACTCGTCGGGGTTCGCGATCACGACGATCGGCGCGCGCGCCGTGGCCGCTTCGAGCGCCGGATTCGCGTAGTGCGTGAGCGCCTTGAAGAGCGGGAAGTAGGTCAGCGCGGCGATCAGGCAGCCGGCCATGATGATCGGCTTGCGGCCGATCTTGTCCGACAGCGAGCCGAAGAACAGGAAGAACGGCGTGCCGATCAGCAGCGCCAGCGCGATCAGGATGTTGGCGCTCGCGCCGTCGACCTTGAGCGTCTGCGTGAGGAAGAATAGCGCGTAGAACTGGCCCGTGTACCAGACCACGGCCTGGCCCGCCGTCACGCCGATCAGCGCGAGGATCACGACCTTGAGGTTCTTCCACTGGCCGAACGCTTCCGAGAGCGGCGCCTTCGAGATCTTGCCTTCGGCCTTGATGCGCTTGAATGCCGGCGATTCGTCGAGTTGCAGACGGATCCAGACCGAGACCGCGAGCAGCAGGATCGACGCGACGAACGGCACGCGCCAGGCCCAGGCGCCGAACGCTTCCTCGCCGACGGTCGTGCGCACGCCGAGGATCACGAGCAGCGAGAGGAACAGGCCGAGCGTGGCGGTCGTCTGGATCCAGGCGGTGTAGAAGCCGCGGCGTCCGGGCGGTGCGTGTTCGGCGACGTAGGTCGCCGCGCCGCCGTACTCGCCGCCGAGCGCGAGGCCCTGCAGCAGACGCATGAGGATGAAGATCACCGGCGCCGCAATGCCGATCGACGCATAGCCTGGCAGGAAGCCGACCACGAAGGTCGACAGACCCATGATGACGATGGTGACGAGGAACGTGTGCTTGCGGCCGACGAGGTCGCCCAGACGCCCGAACACGATCGCGCCGAACGGACGCACGGCGAAGCCCGCCGCGAAGCCGAGCAGCGTGAAGATGAAGCCCGCCGTGGGGTTCACGCCCGAGAAGAAGCTTTTGCTGATGAAGGCCGCGAGCGAGCCGGCCAGATAGAAGTCGTACCACTCGAACACGGTGCCGAGGGACGACGCGAAGATCACGCGTTTTTCGTCCTTGGTCATCGGCGCGTGCGAGACTTGTCCGCCAACGGTTGCCATAGATGTCTCCAGTTTTGATATGCGTGTGGGGCCGCCCCGCAGTCGCGGTCGCGGCGGTCCTGCGATGCATTATTCGAACGGAAACTTACGGGGTTCTGACGAGCGGGTGGGGCGGGTGAGTGGGCCGGTGAGGCTGTTTGCGTGAGATAACGTCGCGCAAAAGTAATTAATATGAATTCAACGTCTCGCTAAATTCATTAAATCTAAATTCCATGTGTTGCCTGGTAGCGCGCCGCTAAGGGAAAGTCCCATCCCGCCTGACGCCCAGGATTTCACCTGATGCCGTCAGTTTCGGCGTCGTAATCGACGTTCAGACTGCGCCGCGCATCGCGAGCGTCACGCGCACGAGTGTCCCCGCGAGGCGCGGCGAGTCCTGATAGACGTTGTCGTCGATGGTGAGCGCGCCGCCGTGCATCGTCACGATCTCGCGCACGATCGCGAGGCCGAGACCGCTGCCGTCGCCGTCGCGCCCGAGGATGCGATAGAAGCGCTCGAGCACGCGCTCGCGCTCGGCGGCCGGAATGCCGATGCCGGTGTCCTCCACCTCCAGATGCACGGCGCGCGCCGCCGGTTCGGGCCGCACGCGCACGGTGATGCGCCCACCTGCGGGCGTGTAGCGGATCGCGTTGTCGATCAGGTTCGAGAGCATTTCGCGCAGCATCACCGGATTGCCGTCGACGAGCACGGGCGCGTTATCCGGCGCGTTTTCCGCCGTTTCACGCTCGTCCGCGCCCGGATTGTCGGGGCCTTCGTAGCCCAGATCCATACGCTTGGCGAGCGCGGGCTGCACCCAGTCGCGCACCGCGAGGCGCGCCGCGTCGGCGATATCGACAGGCTGGAAAATCTGCCCCGTCATGCGGTTTTCGGCGCGCGCGAGCGCGAGCAGCTGCGTGACGAGCCGCGCGGCGTGCTCCGAACTCGTCGCGATCTGTTCGAGCGAGCGATGCACCTCGGCGGGCGCGTCGTGGCGCAGCGCGAGTTCGGCTTGCGTGCGCAGACCCGCGAGCGGCGTTTTCATCTGATGCGCGGCGTCGGCGATAAAGCGCTTTTGCAGCTGCATGTTCTGTTCGAGGCGCGTGAGCAGGTCGTTGAACGAGGTCACGAGCGGCTCGATTTCGGGCGGCGCGCGGCGCGCTTCGAGCGGCGAGAGATCGTCGGGGCGGCGCGTGCGCATGTTCGACTGCAGCGCGTGCAGCGGCGCGAGGCCGCGCGAGAGCCCGAACCAGACCAGCAGGATCGCGAGCGGCAGAATCACGAACTGCGGCAGGATCACGCCCTTGATGATGTCGTTGGCGAGCGCCCGGCGCTTGTCGAGCGTTTCGGCGACCTGAACCAGCACGGGCTGCCCACCGCTCAGATGCGTGGGCTCGACCGTCGTATAGGCGACGCGGATGTCGATGCCGTGCAGCGTGTCGTCGCGGAACTCGACGAGGCCCGGCGACGGGCGGTCGTCGTCGTGCGGCAGCGGCATGTCGCGGTCGCCGGCGACGAGTTCGCCGCGCGTGCCGAGCACCTGGTAATAGACGCTGTCGACGTTATCGGCGCGCAGGAAGTCGCGCGTGGAATCGGGCAGCGAGAGTTCGGCCACGCCGTTGACCGGATGGATCTGGCGCGCGAGCACGTAGGCGTCGGTTTCGAGCGCGCGGTCGAACGGCCCGTTGGCGATTGACTTCGCGACCAGATACGTCACCGCGATGCTCATCGGCCAGAGCAGCAGCAGCGGCGCGAGCATCCAGTCGAGAATCTCGCCGAACAGCGAGCGCGGACGCTTGTCGCCGGCGTCGGCGGATTCGGCTTCGTCGGGCGGGGCGAACGGATTGGCGTAGCGGGCGTCGCGCGCGGCGCTGTTGAGCGTGTCTTTGTTGGCGGCGGTCGTCCTGCGCGCCGGCGCGGCCGGCGGTGTGGCGCCGGTCGGCGCGGGGCGCGCGGGCCCGGCCATGATGGTGCGCGCTTACTTGTAGTAGTGGCTGGCGGGCATCGCGGGCGCTGCCGTCGATGCGCCTGCCGTACTGACCGCGCCGGCGTCCTTCGCGCCGTTCGCTTCCTTCTCGAGACAGTAGCCGAGGCCGCGCACGGTCACGATGCGCACACCGCCCGCTTCGAGCTTCTTGCGCAGGCGGTGCACGTAGACCTCGATCGCGTTGTTGCTGACTTCCTCGCCCCATTCGCACAGGTGATCGACGAGCTGTTCCTTCGAGACGAGCCGCCCGAGCCGTTGCAGCAGCACTTCGAGCACGCCGAGTTCGCGCGCCGACAGATCGAGCACCTGCTCGTTGATGCGCGCGACGCGCCCGACCTGATCGAAGGCGAGCGCGCCGTGGCGCACGACGGTCGGGCCGCCGCCCGCGCCGCGCCGCGTGAGTGCGCGCACGCGCGCTTCGAGCTCGTTGAGCGCGAAGGGCTTGGCCATGTAATCGTCGGCGCCGAGGTCGAGTCCTTTGACGCGTTCATCGACGCTGTCGGCGGCCGTGAGGATCAGGACGGGGAGGTTGGAATTGCGCGCGCGCAAACGGCGCAGCACTTCGAGGCCCGTCATTCTGGGCAGGCCGAGATCGAGAATCAGCAGGTCGAACGACTGCATCGACAAGGCCGTATCGGCGTCCACGCCGGTCGGCACGTGATCGACGGCATAGCCCGATTGGCGGAGTGATCGGACCAGACCATCCGCGAGTATGCTGTCGTCTTCGGCAATGAGAATTCGCATGATGCGCCTGCGTCGAGTCAGGCCTCGCCGCGCCTGTGCCCTGCCGCACGAGGGGCGGGCGGCGCGCGGCGGTCTCCTGGTCAATTTGCGGTTTGGGCTGGCGCGTACGAAAAAGCGTGTGAAAACGCGCTTGCCAAAACCACTGTTTTTTTATACAGTGTCTGCGTTCATGCGTGTGTGTGCAAAAGCACGCCCGCATCGTCACGAGACGCCGTTCATCATAGCAAAGGACGATTCATGGAAGATAGCAAGAAAGGCTCGGCTGGGCTGACTGCTGAAAAGGGCAAGGCGCTGGCTGCCGCGCTCGCGCAGATCGAAAAGCAGTTCGGCAAAGGGTCGATCATGCGACTCGGCGACGGCGATGCGGTCGAAAACATTCAGGTGGTGTCCACCGGCTCGCTCGGTCTCGACATCGCGCTCGGCGTCGGCGGCCTGCCGCGCGGCCGTGTGGTCGAAATCTACGGTCCGGAATCGTCGGGTAAGACCACGCTCACGCTGCAGGTGATCGCAGAGCTGCAAAAGCTCGGCGGCACGGCGGCGTTCATCGACGCGGAACACGCGCTCGACGTTCAGTACGCCGCGAAGCTCGGCGTGAACGTGCCGGAACTGCTCATCTCGCAGCCGGACACGGGCGAACAGGCGCTTGAAATCACCGACGCGCTGGTGCGCTCGGGCTCGATCGACATGATCGTCATCGACTCGGTCGCGGCACTCGTGCCGAAGGCTGAAATCGAAGGCGAAATGGGCGACTCGCTGCCGGGTCTGCAGGCGCGTCTGATGTCGCAGGCGCTGCGCAAGCTCACCGGCACGATCAAGAAGACGAACTGCATGGTGATCTTCATTAACCAGATTCGTATGAAGATCGGCGTGATGTTCGGCAATCCGGAAACCACCACCGGTGGTAACGCGCTGAAGTTCTACTCGTCGGTGCGTCTGGACATTCGTCGTATCGGTTCGATCAAGAAGAACGACGAAGTCATCGGCAGCGAAACGCGCGTGAAGGTCGTCAAGAACAAGGTCTCGCCGCCGTTCCGCGAAGCCGTGTTCGACATCCTCTACGGCGAAGGCATCTCGCGTCAGGGCGAAATCATCGACCTGGGCGTGCAGGCCAAGATCGTCGACAAGGCAGGTGCGTGGTACAGCTATAACGGCGAACGCATTGGTCAGGGCAAGGACAACGCACGCGAATTCCTGCGCGAAAACGCAGACATCGCCCGCGAGATTGAAAACCGCATCCGCGAATCGCTTGGCGTGAACGCCATGCCGGACGGTGTTGCCGACACCGGCGAAGTCGAAATCGCAGACGAAGAATAAGTTCTGAATCGGGCCCGGAAAGGGTGGCACGAGGTGGCACGACTGTGATGCGCAAGCGCGGGTTCGCCTCGGCGCCGTCTGAGGCCGCGAAGGCTTCGTCCTCGACTTCGAGCGAGGCGGAGCACCTGCGTGAAGCCAGCAGTGGTGCGCGGGGCGCGAATCGGCGCTCCCTTTCCGCTTCCGGGTCTGCTTCTGGGTCTGCGTCCGGATCCGCCCCCGATCATTCCGGGGAATTCGCCCGAGTTTCATCTGGTACTACCTCGCAAAGCCGCGACGCCCATTCGGGCGATCGCGGCTTTGTGCATTCCGAGCCTCAACTTTTGTCCCATTCCTCCACGCCCGATCTCGACGACGAAGGCGGCGCGGTGTTCGAAGTGCCGTTCGAGGCATTTTTCGACGCGCCCGTCGATGCCGGTAGCGCCATCGCTCCCTCGTCGCCATCGTCTGAACCGACTGCTGTGCGCCGCGCATCTGCACCTGAATCCTCATCTGACTCCCTATCGGATTCCGAAGCGCGCCGCGCACCGCGCGCGGCCAGGCAGTCGTTCGCTCGTCCCACCGCCCGCCGCGACGAAGTCGACGAGCGCGAATCGTTCGACGCGCACGACAGGGCGCGCGCGGTAGAAAAAGCGCTCGAAGACGGCGGCGACGGCTACGAGCGCACATCCACGATGCGCGCCGCACGCAAGGCCAACGCCGCCGCCAACAGTCGCCAGCGTCCCGAGCGCTCGCTCAAGGGCCGCGCGCTCGGCTACCTTTCGCGTCGCGAGTACAGCCGGGCGGAACTCTCGCGCAAGCTCATGGCGTACACCGAAAACGCCGATGAACTAGAGGCACTCCTCGACACGCTCGAGCGCGACGGCTGGCTCTCGGACGCGCGCTTCGCCGAAAGCGTCGTTTATCGCCGCGCCTCACGGGTCGGCGCGGGACGCATCGTCAGCGAACTCAAACGTCATGCGGTGGGCGAGGAACTCATCGAGGAAGTGAGCACGCAGTTGCGCGAGACGGAACTTGTGCGCGCCCGCGCCGTCTGGAAGAAGAAGTACGGCCAGTTGCCCGAGACGCCCGCCGAGCGCGCGCGTCAGGCGCGTTTTCTCGCTGCGCGCGGTTTTTCGATGTCGATCATCGGCAAAATTCTCAAAGGCTTCGAGGGCGGCTTCGAAGGCGATTAGCTGGAAAATTGAACCGCCTGGCTCAAAAATAGCTTGATATCCGCGGCGCATGGGGCCAGCGAGATCGCTGCTGTCTCAAATACCCGGTATGCTAAACTCGAGAAGTTTTCCAATCCGGTCTTACCAACGCATGCCGCTTCCCCCGCCAGCGCCCCGTCAGTTGCGTCATCAGCGCGCGATCAGGGCGGTCGCCTATGAGCGCGAGGACGGCCTGTGGGACATCGACGCGTGTCTGACGGATCATAAGTCACGCGACGTGCCGCTTGCATCCGGTGTCCGGCCCAACGGTTTGCCGATCCATGAACTCTGGCTCCGCATCACGATCGATCGCAAGCTCAATGTCGTCGACGCTCACGCGTCGTCCGACTGGGTGCCTTACGACGGTCAGTGCCAGAACGCCAATCCTGCCTATCGGGCCCTTATCGGGCTCAATCTCCTCCAGAACTTCCGCCGCGAAGCGGGCCGGCTCCTCGCCGGCACGGCTGGCTGCACGCATCTCACCGAAATGTTGGGCGTGTTGCCGACGGCCGCTATCCAGGCGTTTGTCGGAGCAGTGTGGGATTCTTCTAACGGTTCTCCGGGCGAAGCGTCCGGACCGGAATTCGGCAAGACCGCCGACGGCGAAGCCGCCGGTGAACAACCGCCTTTCCAGCTCGGCCGCTGCCACGCGCTGCGGTTCGACGGTGAAGCGGTCAAGCAGTTTTATCCGCGCTGGTACGGACACGTGCCGCGTTCGAAAGAGCGTGGCGCGGACGTCGCCAGCGTGCGCGAAGACCTGGGCCCGGGCCGAGAGGGCAAGGCCGACGCCGTCGCGCATGAATAACAACAGCGGAAACGAAGTTCACTCCAACTCTCAGACTGAAGGGAATCACGCATGAAGATTCACGAGTACCAGGGTAAGGAAATCCTCCGGAAGTTCGGCGTCGCGGTACCGCGCGGCACGCCGGTTTTCTCGGTGGATGACGCGGTCAAGGCCGCTGAAGAGCTGGGCGGTCCGGTGTGGGTCGTCAAGGCCCAGATTCACGCGGGCGGCCGCGGCAAGGGCGGCGGCGTGAAGGTTGCCAAGACGCTGGATCAAGTGCGCGAATACGCGAGCCAGATCCTCGGCATGCAACTGGTCACGCACCAGACCGGTCCGGAAGGCCAGAAGGTCAACCGTCTGCTGATCGAAGAAGGCGCCGACATCAAGCAGGAACTGTATGTCAGCCTCGTCGTCGATCGCGTCTCGCAGAAGATCGTGCTGATGGGTTCGAGCGAAGGCGGCATGGACATCGAGGAAGTGGCCGAGAAGCATCCGGAGCTCATCCACAAGGTCATCGTCGATCCGAACACGGGCCTGCTCGACGCGCAAGCCGACGACCTCGCCGCGAAGATCGGCGTGCCGGCTGCGTCGATTCCGCAAGCTCGCGTGATCCTGCAAGGCCTGTACAAGGCATTCTGGGAAACCGACGCGTCGCTGGCCGAAATCAACCCGCTGAACGTGTCGAGCAACGGCACGGTCACCGCACTCGACGCCAAGTTCAACTTCGATTCGAACGCGCTCTTCCGTCATCCGGAAATCGTCGCTTACCGCGACCTGGACGAAGAAGATCCGGCTGAAATCGAAGCGTCGAAGTTCGACCTCGCGTACATCTCGCTCGACGGCAACATTGGCTGTCTGGTGAACGGCGCGGGCCTCGCGATGGCCACGATGGACACGATCAAGCTGTTCGGCGGCGAACCGGCGAACTTCCTCGACGTGGGCGGCGGCGCGACGACCGAGAAGGTCACGGAAGCGTTCAAGCTCATGCTGACGAATCCGGGCCTGAAGGCGATCCTCGTGAACATCTTCGGCGGCATCATGCGCTGCGACGTGATCGCGGAAGGCGTGATCGCTGCATCGAAGGCCGTTGACCTGAAGGTGCCGCTCGTCGTGCGCATGAAGGGCACGAACGAGGACCTCGGCAAGAAGATGCTGGCCGACTCGGGCCTGCCGATCATCTCGGCGGACAGCATGGAAGAGGCCGCGCAGAAGGTTGTCGCGGCTGCCGAAGGCAAGTAATTTTCACCGGATACGAATGGCGTGCGTGCCGGCGCGAATTCCGCATCCGTGCGGAAGACGCGACGCATCGCGCCAAGCGAACAGAGGTCAATACATGTCGATTCTGATTAACAAAGACACCAAGGTCATCACGCAGGGCATCACCGGCAAGACCGGTCAGTTCCACACCCGTGCCTGCCGTGAATACGCCAACGGCCGCGAAGCATTCGTCGCGGGCGTGAACCCGAAGAAGGCCGGCGAAGACTTCGAAGGCATTCCCATCTACGCGAACGTGCGTGATGCGAAGGAAGCCACGGGCGCGACCGTGTCGGTCATCTACGTGCCGCCCGCGGGCGCAGCCGCAGCGATCTGGGAAGCCGTCGAGGCCGACCTCGATCTCGCGATCTGCATCACGGAAGGCATTCCCGTGCGCGACATGATCGAAGTGAAGGACCGTATGCGCCGCGAAGGCCGCAAGACGCTGCTCCTCGGCCCGAACTGCCCCGGCACGATCACGCCGGACGAGCTGAAGATCGGCATCATGCCGGGTCACATCCACCGTAAGGGCCGCATCGGCGTCGTGTCGCGTTCGGGCACGCTGACGTACGAAGCGGTTGCCCAGCTGACCGCACTCGGCCTCGGCCAGTCGTCGGCAGTCGGTATCGGCGGCGATCCGATCAACGGTCTGAAGCACATCGACGTCATGAAGATGTTCAACGACGATCCGGATACGGACGCCGTGATCATGATTGGCGAAATCGGCGGTCCGGACGAAGCGACGGCAGCCGAGTGGATCAAGGGCAACATGAAGAAGCCGGTCGTCGGCTTCATCGCGGGCGTCACGGCGCCCCCGGGCAAGCGCATGGGCCACGCCGGCGCGCTGATCTCGGGCGGTGCGGATACGGCCGAAGCGAAGCTGGAAATCATGGACGCGTGCGGCATCAAGGTCACGCGCAACCCGTCGGAAATGGGCCGTCTGCTGAAGTCGGTGCTGTAATTTGCAGATAACGCGGCGTCGCGCGCATCACGTATGCGCGGGGCGCTGGCGTTTTTTGCTATGCTTGCGGAATCCTTTCACGAGGTTTCCGAACAAAAGCGAGGGAGCCAGTCATGGCGGCCTCGCTTTTTTATTTGGCGCGCGGTTTTCAGGCGCGCGCAACCCGACTTCCCGCATTCATGCTCGAATTCTTCGCGACGCTCCACTGGGGCGCTGTCATCCAGATCATCGTCATCGACATTCTGCTCGGTGGCGACAACGCCGTCGTGATCGCGCTGGCGTGCCGCGATCTGCCCGCGCAGCAGCGTCTGCGCGGCATTCTCTGGGGCACCGTCGGCGCGATCGCGCTGCGCGTCGTGTTGATCGCCTTCGCGGTCGTGCTGCTCAATGTGCCGCTGCTCAAGTTCACGGGCGGGCTGCTGCTGCTGTGGATCGGCGTGCGCCTGCTCGCGCCGTCGCATCTCGAACATGCCGACGTGAAGCCCTCCGACAAGCTGCTCGGCGCGATCAAGACCATCATCGTCGCCGATGCGGTGATGAGCCTCGACAACGTCGTGGCCATCGCGGGCGCGGCCGAAGCCGCCGATCCGCGTCATCGCATCGCGCTGGTGATTTTCGGGCTGATGGTCAGCATTCCGCTGATCGTCTGGGGCAGCCAGCTCGTGCTCAAACTGCTCGACCGCTATCCGGTGATCGTCACGCTGGGCGCGGCGCTGCTCGGCTGGATCGCGGGCGGGCTGATCGTCAACGATCCGGCCGGCGACCGCTGGCCGCTGCTCGATACGCCGCTCGCCGAATACGGCATGTGCGTGGCGGGCGCGGTGTTCGTGGTGGTGCTCGGCCATGTGCTCAGGCGTCGCAACGCGCGGCGCGCGCAGGGCTCGCATTGAGGATGGGGCGCGTGTGCGCGCTGCCTTTGTCGGCTGATGCTGACAATAGCCGCTGACAGTACGCACCGACAGCGCCGCGCCTAAGCCATCTGGCCGACTGCACCGCGCGAGGTCTCGCCGATACGATCGAAACGCCTGTTCACCCTTCGGTGGCAGGCGTTTCCCGTTTCAGGAGCCCTGACGATGATCGTTTCCCTGCTTGCCTCAACGGCCTTCGCGCGCGACGCGCTGGCTGGCCGCCCATTTGCGCCATTCGCTCCATTCGATCGATTCCATCGATTCACGCCGGTCACGCGCTTCATCCGCTTCGTACGCACCTGCGCCGCGCGCGGTTTCACGCTCATCGAATTGATGATCGTGCTCGCGATCGTCGGCGTGATCGCGGCGTATGCGATTCCCGCCTATCAGGACTACCTCGCGCGCAGCCGCGTGGGCGAAGGCCTCGCGCTCGCGGCCGCGGCGCGCCTCGCGGTGGCGGAGAACGCCGCGAGCGGCAACGCCTTCGACGCCGGTTACACCGCGCCGCCGGGCACGCGCAACGTGACCTCGGTGCTGGTGGACGACGCAACCGGACAGATCACCGTGAGCTTCACCACGCGCATCGCGCCCGACGGCAGCAACACGCTCGTGCTCGTGCCGTCGTTGCCCGACAACGCGGAAGCGCCCACGGCGCGCGTCGCGCTCGCGCAAGGCACCGTGCAGGGCGGCACGCTCACGTGGGAATGCTTCGCGGGCGGCAAGACGGCTTCGTCGCTCGGGGCGCCGGGCGCGGGCCCGGCGCCGTCCGATGCGGCCACGCTGCCGGG
>NZ_JAAGPN010000181.1:0-238 GCF_017104805.1 Paraburkholderia sp. Ac-20347
TGATTGTATCTATACGTGTTTATGTGAAGAATATATAGTATGTCAGGTCAGTGTTGACAGTTGGATGTAGCTGTTTGATATCGTGTGTATGATGAGTCAGTCACTACTTTCGTCACGCACATCAGACTGCTCAACAAGATAGCATATTCATATTCTACAGATATTTCACTCTAACCTGTTGTGTTTTTTTGTATTTAACATATGATATTTTTTTTTTTTTTTTTTTTTTTTTTAATGT
>NZ_JAAGPN010000182.1:0-16126 GCF_017104805.1 Paraburkholderia sp. Ac-20347
TCGGAAGCACGGCGCGGCGGACGCGGCCAGCTATGCCGCTTCGTGCGCGCGCAGGAAACGCGCGCCACGCGTCAGCTCGAACTCGAACAGGCGTTGCGGCGCGCCATCGACGCCCGCGAACTCTTTCTGCACTATCAGCCGCGCGTTTCGCTGAAGACCGGCCATATTCTGCAATCCGAAGCATTACTACGCTGGCGTCATCCGGTTTACGGTCTCGTGAGCCCCGCCGAATTCATTCCGGTCGCCGAACAGGCCGGTCTGATCGACTCGATCGGCGCGTGGGTCATGAATACGGCCTGCCGCGAAACCGGCCAGTTGCAGCGCCTCGCGCGCACGCCCACGAAGGTCGCCGTCAACGTCTCGCCGCAGCAGTTCGCCAATCCGCACCTGCTCGAACAGATCGAACGCGCGCTGGAAAAAGGCGCCATCGCGCCCGAGCAACTCGAAATCGAAATCACCGAAAGTCTCTTGCTGACCGACACCGAACGCACCGTGCGCACGCTGCATGCGTTGCGCGCGCTCGGCATCGAAGTGGCCGTCGACGATTTCGGCACCGGTTATTCGAGTCTCGCGTGGCTCGCGAGCCTGCCGCTGAACCGCCTCAAGATCGACCGCTCGTTCATCGCGAAGATGGGCGCCGACGCGCGCAGCGACGCGCTGGTGGGCGCGATCATCTCGATGGGACACGCGCTCGAATTGAGCGTGACCGCCGAAGGCATCGAGACCGCCGAGCAGGCGCAACGGCTGCGCGAACTCGGCTGCGACGAAGCGCAGGGTTACTGGTTCTCGCGACCGGTCTCGCTGCAGACGCTGCGCAATTTGCTGGAGCCGGGGATGGGGATGGTGTGTCCGGCGTGCGAAGGGCGTGAGGTGCCTGCCGGCGCGGCTCAACCGCCGCTCGAACCGTGCCCCCCACCGCCGTGAGCGCTGCTGTGACCGCCTGCGCGGCTCGATGTGAACCCACCGCGCGTCAGGGCGCGGCCCTCGCTGACCGACACCGAATCCGGCGAGCGACGAAACACGTCGCTGCCCGAGCCAAGCGAACTCGACCGCACGTACAACGAGGACATGGTTCCATGCAACGGGCCGCTCGGGGCGTCGTGGGTCTGCATACCGTTGGCGTGATAAACCGTGCCGGCCCGCGTGTAGTAAGGGCCGTACCAATGGCCCGCGTGGATGAAGCCTGAATGTCCACCGCCGCCATGGCCGCCGCTGCTCGCCTGCGTGCCGGTGCCTGCCTGAGTGCATTCGCTCGACGCCGGTACGACGCCACTGTCGATCGTGCCGTCGCTCGCCGCGCCGCCGGCCACCGCCTGCGTGACGCTCGCGCCGCTCGCTACCGTGGCGCGAGCGTCGGCCGCAGCGGGCGCATCGCAGACGAATCCGCAATCGGACGGCTGGTTCCAGTCGGCCAGACACGCTGCGAGCGAATCGTAACGCACGCGCTCGACATCGACGGCTTGATCGTCGTCATCGGAACAACGGTGCATGATCACCCCCGCCGCAATCGCGCTGCCCACGCCGATCAGCATGAGCTTCGGCAGCTTCGATTTACGCGCCGGTTCGCTCGCCAGCGGCGCACGCGGTTCCGGCGTCGCACGATTCGACTTGTTCTTGTTGTTTCGCTTGCTCATGGCTCGCCTGCTTTCCCCGAATGATGTTCCACTGTCCTCAATCCGCCACGAAATAATGCGGCACGAACCATGAGGTATTGCTCGCGATCAGCGAGGTCTGTTCGCGCACGCACAGGCCTACCGGCGCATCGTCCACGATCCAGGCGCCGAGCGTGACGAAGCGCTCGCCCTCCGCCGTCCAGATACGCGGACACGGCATGTACGCCTGGTAGACGAAGCCCTCCGCACCGTAATCGCCGCCCCGCTCGATCACGCCGTTCGGTGTCGTGAGCGTGACGTTCGCGCCCTCGCGCGACAGCAGCGGCTTTTTCGCATACGGACGGCCCGCGAAACGCGCGGCGTCGAACGACGCTTCGAGCAGGTTCGGATGATGCGGAAACAGTTCCCAGAGAATCGGCAAAATGCCCTTGTTCGCGAGAATCATTTTCCACGGCGGTTCGACCCACGCACAGCGGTCCTTGAGCAGTTCGCCGCCGTAATCGGATTCGGCCAGCCATTCCCACGGATACAGCTTGAACATCAGCCGGATCACGCGTCCTTCGAGATCGACAAACTGCCCGCAGCCGTCGTTACCGATGTCCTGCATCGCAATCAGCTTGACCGCCCAGCCCGCCTGTACCGCCGTATCCATCAGATATTCGACATTGCAGACGTCTTCCTGGCTGTCGAACATGCACGCGAAATGCAGCAGGTCGACGTCGCCGTAGTGCGTGCGCAGCGCGCGCCAGCGCTCGATCAGCGCTTCGTGCAGGCTGTTGAACTGATCGGCCTCGGGACGCACCTCCTCCTTCCAGAACCATTGCGCGAGACTCGCTTCGATGATCGACGTGGGCGTGTCGGCGTTGTACTCGAACATCTTCGGCGTGCCGAGCGCGTCGAGCGTGAAATCGAAACGCCCGTAGAGCGTGGGGTCGTCGCGCTCCCACGACTGCGTGATCCAGTCGCCCATCGGCGCGGAAATGCCGAGTCTCGCGAAGTCGCGCTTCGCGATCACATGCTCGACCGCGTCGAGACAGCGCTGGTTCAGTTCCAGCGCCGCCGCGTAAATGCGCTCGACTTCTTCCGATGAAAACTGATAGGCGTGGTCCTCGCGCCAATACACGAAGGTGTGATCGTCCACCGCCTGCGGCACGTCGTGCTCGTCGAGCGAGTGAAAGTGAAACCCAATCGATTCGAGGCGCGCGGGCCAGCCGCGGCGTGGAATCTGGCGGATACGTTGCATGGTGTCGGGAGTGGAGTGACGTGTTCAGGCGGCGTGCGCGAGGGCCGGTTCGCAGGCGTCCGTTGCATCCAGCGTCGCCAGCGTGCGGCCGGTCAGGAGAAATTCGGCGAAGCTGAGCGCGGGCGATTCGGGTTCCGGACGCCACGCGGTCGTCACGCATTGCATCGGTTCCCAGTAGGGACGCGCGCATTCGAATGCGGCTTCGTCGTCGATGGCGTCGGACTCGACGATGCCTTCGCGCGGGTGCTCGCGCATCCACTGCATGCCCGCGACGATGCTCGACACCACCTGCAAGCTCGTGGCGTTGTTGTACGGCGCGAGTGCACGGGCCCGCTCGATCGAGAGCGCGGAGCCGAGCCACACCGACTGGCCACGCCCGCTCATCACCAGCACGCCCAACTCGTCTTCGCCCGCGACCAGCTCTTCTTTCATCACGCGTTCGCGCCAGCCGCCGACGACCGCGCCGTCCTCCGCATTGCGCGTGTCGTCGAGCAGCGCCAGCGAGGCGACGGCGGCGGCGCATGGACGATAGGCGTAGTAGACGGTTGGCCGCCAGGCCGCGCCGTCGCGGCCGGCGCGGTCACCGTGAGCGGGCACGGTGAAGTACTCGGCAATCGAAATCGACTCGTTGTGCGTGAGTATGCATGCCGTGAGCGGGCCACGCAGCGGCGTCCAGGTCTGCACCGCCATCTCATGGCCGCGCTGGGCGAGCTGAATGGCGGCCTGCGAGCCATCGATCCAGCGCCGCGCACCCACGGGCAACGTCGCTTCGTGCGTGCCCCAGCCAAGCTCGACAGGCTGCAGACATTCGGTCGCGAAACCCTCGACCGACCAGGTGTTGACGAACTCATCCGCGATACGCGGCGTGTCGGCACGCTGCGTATCGCATTCGGAAATCTGGATCACGCGTACATCGAGCGCCTGCGCGAACGCGGCCCACTGCTGCCGCGTTCGCGGCACGCGATGCTCGAGCGCCAGCGACGGTTCGAGCACACGCGCGAGTTCGAGCAGCGCGCGCTTCACCAGCAGCGAAACGAAACCCGGATTCGCGCCGTGCGCCACCAACGCGGTTTGCATGCCGGGCCGCGTGCGCTGCAAGGCCAGCATCTCCTCACGCAAGGCATGATTGCTCGTGGCGTCTCCGGCCTCGTTCGACAAGGCATAAGCCCAGGGCTCGATGCCGGTATCGAGATAGAACGCATCGCATGACTGCGCAAGCGCGAGCAACGCGCAGCTACTTACGGCCGGCGCGAGATTGAGCAGAAAATCGCCCGCCCGCAGATACGGAGCAATGAGCTGGGAAAAATTATGCGCGTCGATGCGGTAATGAATCAGTTCCACGCCCATGGCAGCAGCACGCGCGATGCGAATAGCATCGTCGTGCTGATCGAATGCGATCACGCGATAACCGGGAAAATGGGCGTGCAGCAACGGCACCACGGCCTGCCCGATATTGCCGAAGCCGACCATGACGATGCGATCCGTAGCGGACATATTATGTTGAGCCAGCGAGCGGTTTTAAACGGAGCCAATGCCGTCTTTTAATTCAACCTTGCGCATTTACCTACACGGCATTGCGTTCCCCGGGCTGCATTGTACTGGCATTCACTTGAAAATCTCAATCGTCGCGCGAATCGCCCGGCCATTCTTTATGCTGTTTGTCATTGTTCATTTTGAGATTCGCTAATAGTCAAAACGCATTTAACGTTCGACTCTAAATAGCAAAGAAATGGCAAATAAAGCGCAAAGAACATGCAAATAAAGAGCGCCCCGTCACTGCGCCTGACTCATCCCCGACCAGACAATCTCCAGCTCCACGCCAATCGAGCGCGCCAGCCCGTCGAGGCCCGGAAACAGCGTGGCGTTGGTGATATTCATCCGGTAGAGCCACTTCATGGCGTCCATGCGGATACGCGCGGGCAGCACGATCTGATGCAGCAACTCTTCGTTGCTCTCATAGCCATCGAGAATCGCCTGTAACGGCTTGTCGATCACACCCGGCACCACGAACGTGCCCGACTGCGCCACGAGTCGATCGTCCATTTCGGTCGGCTCGCCGGACCAGAGAATTTCATTCGTATTGCAGAAGAAATAGCGCTCGAAGTGACCGGGCACACGCGGATCGATCACGTCGCGCGTGAGCACGGGATCGGTTTTCGGACGCGCGCGATTATTCCAGAGCGCGGGCGTGTTGAGCGCATACACGGCCGCGTCGCCGGTCGCGCGTTCGAGCGCGAAGAACGCGGCCACGAACGGGCTCTTGGTGAAGTCGAGCAGACGCGTCGGCGCGCCATGATGCTGCATCAGCGCGAGGCAGCGCAGGTCGTCTTCGAGGATCGCCGGATGGGCGAGAAAGTTATGCGCCTTGCGGCGGAACACGCGGATCGCACGTTCCTCGCGCGAGCGCCATTGATCGTGGTCGCCCACATAATCGCGCATATAGCGTGACAGCGAGCTTTCCAGCCGCCATTGGGCATTCTGTTGCCCGCGAAACGCCCACCCGTCGAGTTGCGTGGTGAGCGCCATGAACTGATTCCAGTCGGTGAGTTCGGTTGTCTGCATGCCCTGTCCCCTCGCCGCGCGGCACGGGCGCTGGCCCGCGCCGCCGCGCGCATCGTCGGACAACCTAACACATCGGCGGTGACAGCGTGAAGTCCGTGTTCGGCCCGTGCATCGTGCACGAACCACCCTGCGCTCGACTCACACGCATCATGCCGCCGCGCGGCGCGGCAGCGTCTCCATCGGCACGCGGCTGACCCACGCGAGCGCCGCGAGACTGATGGTCGCCGTGAGGATCAGATAGTAGCCCGGCGCGCTCTTGTCGCCGGTCGCGCCCAGCAGCCAGGTGACGATGGCGGGCGTGAAGCCGCCGAACACCGTTACGCCCACGTTGTAGCCGATCGCCATGCCGGTCGCGCGCGTGGCGGCCGGGAAGATTTCGGCCATCAGCGCGGGCAACGCGCCGAAGTAGATCGACTTGAGCAGCGCGAGCCAGGCGATCAGCACATAGAGCGCGAACGCGCTGCCGCTGGAGGTCGCCCACACGAAACCGGGGTACGCGCTCACGGCGAACAGAAGCGCGATCCACGTCATCTGGCGGCGTCGGCCGATGCGATCGGAGACGTGGCCCGCGAACGGCGTCACCACCGTGAGGATCACGCCGCCCAGCATGGTCGCCGCGAAGCCCGTGGTCGCCGGCAGATGCAGCTCGCGGATCGCGAACGTGGGCACGTATTGCAGCAGATAGTTCACCGCCGTCGACACCGTCAGCAATCCGATCGCAGTCAGCACGAGACGCTTTTGCTGCGCGAGCACGGTGCGCACGGGCGATGCGCTGTGCTCGGCCTGCGTGAAGTCCTCGGCGTCCTGAAGAAAGCGTCGCAGATACAGCCCCACCGGTCCGATCAGCAAGCCGAAGAAGAACGGCAGACGCCAGCCCCAGGCAGCGAGATCGGCGGGCGCCATCGTCTTCGCGAGACCGTAGCCAAACGACGCCGCCAGCAAGGTCGCGAGCCCTTGCGTCGCGAACTGCCAGCTCGCGATAAAGCCGCGCCGATGCGGCGCATGTTCGATCAGCAGCGCCGTCGACGCGCCGAATTCGCCACCCGCCGAGAAGCCCTGCACGAGCCGCGCCGCCAGCACGAGCAACGGCGCGGCCACGCCGATCGACGCGTAGTCGGGCACCAGCGCGATGATCGCCGTGCCGAGCATCATGAGGCTCACGGAGAGCATCAACGCCGCCTTGCGGCCGCGTTTGTCGGCGTACGCGCCCAGCACCATGCCGCCGAGCGGGCGCACGAGATACGACGCGCCGAACGCGCCGAAAGTCAGCAACAGCGAAGCGGTCTCGTTCGCGGCCGGAAAGAAGTGCTTGCCGATAAAGACCGCGAAAAAGCCGTAGATCGCGATGTCGAACCATTCGAGCGCGTTGCCGACCGAGGTGGCGACGACGAGCTGCATGAGACTGGGCGTGCGTTTCGTGGACATGATTTTGGGCGCGCGCGGCGCAGGCAAAAAGTGACGATGACGGCTAGCGGGCGGCGTGATCCGCAGCGCTCGCGGAACGCGCCGCGAGCCGCTGCGCATCCGCGCCGAGGTCGAACCAGAGTCCCGCCATCACGGCGAGCGACTCGCGCGCGACGCTGCCGAGCAGATGCTCGTTCGGCGCGTGCTGCGCGCACGCGGGATACGAATGCGGCACCCACAACGTGGGCAGCCCGAGCGTTTCGGCGAACACATCGTTCGGCACCGTGCCGCCGAGGTTCGGCAGCAGCGCGGGCTTCTTGCCGGTGCTCGCGCGCAGCGAATCGAGCGCCCAATGCACCCACGCGTCGTCCGGATCGAGACGCGTGGCGGCCGCCGTCTGCATCACGCGCACGCGCACCTCGCCGAAACCGAGGCGCGCGAAATGCGCCTCCAGATGCTCGCCCACGCGCCGGTAATCGGTGCCCACGACGAAGCGCAACTGGCAGGTCGCCTGCGCGCGCGGCGGAATCGCGTTGACGGGCGCATCGGGATTGCCGGCCTTGAACGCGAGCACTTCGAGCGTGTTCCAGGCGATCACGCGTTCGGTGGGCGTGAGGCCCGGTTCGCCCCAATCCGCGTCGATGGCGGGCGCGTTGTCGTCGCCGCCCAGTTCGATGTCGGCGAGCGCCGCGCGCACGCTTGCGGGCACCGGCGGCGGACGCAGCCCTTCGACGGCAATCGCGCCGTGCCGGTCGACGAGGCTCGCAATCGCATGCGAGAGCACGATGGCCGGATTGCGCAGCGCGCCGCCCCAGTTGCCCGAGTGGTGCGCGCCCTCGCGCAGATCGATCAGAAGTTCGAATGTGACGCCGCCACGCGAGCCGAGGAAGATCGTCGGGCGCTGCGCGCTCACGCGCGGACCGTCGGACGCGATGAAGACGTCGGCGGCCAGCGCGTCGCGTTCGGCGGCGCAGACTGCGTCGAGGCCCGGCGAGCCGATTTCCTCGCCGGTCTCGAAGATCACTTTCACGTTGTAGCCGAGCTTGCCCTCGCGCGCGGCCAGCACCGCCGCCAGCGCCGCGAAGTTGACCGAGTGCTGGCCCTTGTTGTCGGCGCAGCCGCGTCCGTACCAGCGGTCGTCCTCCACGCTCACGCGCCACGGCGCGAGGCCCGCGCGCCACTGGTCGTCGTAGCCGCGCACCACGTCGCCGTGGCCGTAGGTCAGCACGGTCGGCAGCGAGGAATCCTCGATGCGTTCGGCGATCAGAAACGGCGCGCGCGCGTTCACGGGGTTCGCGGCGAGGCGGCTCGTGAAGCCCAGTTGCGTGAGCGCGGGCGCGATTTCGTCGCTCAGATAGGCGCGCAGCGCGTCGGCCTGGGCGGGATTCTGGCTTTCGGTGCGAAACGCCACGCGGCGTTCGAGGTCGCGCAGGAAGTCGCCGGAATCGAAGTGGCGCAGCGCGGCGTCGATGGCCTGCTGGCGTTGCACCGACGTTTCATCGGCCTGGACGTGAGCGTTGAGGTGAGCGTTCACGGAGTCTCCTTTCATGTCGATCGAGCGTCGATCAAAGCGTTTCGCGGATGCGGAATGAAAGCAGTCTAGGAACGTCAAAAATTCGCAACAATTTCAAATTTTGCGGATAGCATTGCCGAAAAGGCAACGCACACATCGATCGCATCCCGGAGAGTTCGTCATGCTGCACGGCATCGCCCTGCGCTATTTCGTCGAGGTCGCGCGCACCGGCTCGCTCGCCGCCGCCTCGCAGACGCTGCACGTGGCCGTCTCGGCCATCAGCCGCCAGATCGGCAAGCTCGAAGAGGACGTCGGCACGCCGCTGTTCGAGCGCATGCCGCGCGGCATGGTGCTCACGGAGTCCGGCGAGCGCCTCGCCGCGCACGCCCGCCGCGCGCTGCTCGAAGGCGACGCCGTGCTCGCCGAGATCGCCGCCGCCAAGGCGCTCGGACGCGGCATCGTGCGCGTCGGCTGCACCGAGGGCTTCACGCGCTCGTTCCTGCCGAGCGTGCTCGCGCGCCATCACGCGGCCGTCCCGCACGTGCAGTTCATGTTGCGCGCGGGCACGCCCGCCCAGGTCGAGCACTGGGTCGCGGCGGGCGAAGTCGATCTCGGCCTCGCGTTTTCGGGCGGCGATCCGACGAAGGTGCGCGTGGAATACACCGCGCGCGCGAGCGTCTGCGCGCTGCTCAATCCGGCGCATCCGCTCGCGCAGCGCGCGTCGCTCACGCTCGCCGATCTGCGCGACTATCCGGTCGCGCTGCTCGAACGCGGCAACACCGCGCGTCAGTTGCTCGACGAATGCTGCGCGCGCCAGGGCGTCCAGCTCGCGCCGATCCTCACGAGCAACAATTCGAGCGCGCTGCATGCGTTCGCCGCGCTCGCGAACGCGATCACGCTCGGCAGCCGCCTCTCGCTCGCCGGCCTTCAGCATCTGAGCGACGATCTCGCGCTGGTCGCGCGCCCCATCGACGAACCCGAGCTGAGCCAGCGCAGCCTCTGCATCACGACCATGCGCGAGCGGCGTTTATCGTCGGCGATAGAAAGCGTGCTGAAAGCGCTGATCGAGGCGATCGAAGCGGCGTCCTGAATTCGCCGCTGAATTCGACGCGGCAAACGTTTCGTCCCTAAAAATAGCGCTGATCCGGAAGATCGCAAACGATTTGCGAAATGTCATGCGCGGCGCATCGCGCGCCTTCAGTTCCCATCCGGCGCGCCGATAAACAGGTCGGGAAGGCGGCCATGCATCGCCTTTTCGCCATGCACGTGGCGCCGCCGACGCACGCGATTGCGCCGGGCCGCCACGGAACGGAGACCGCTCCATCTGGAGCCGCACGGGAAATCAGGAAAACGTGAAGCGACTATCGTTGAAACAGAAGGCGTGGAGCATCGTCGCGCTGTTGTGGATCGCCCTCATCGTGATGGTCGTGGTCAACGCGATCATGACGCGCACCGGCATGCTCGAGGACCGCAAGGCGTCGCTCGCGCAGCAGACGCAGACCGCGCTCGGCACGGTCGCTTACTTCCAGAAAGAAGCGGCGGCGGCCCATCTGTCCGTCGACGAGGCCAAGCGCCAGGCCATCGCCGCGCTGCGCGGCATGCGCTACGGCGCGGACCAGAGCGGCTATTTCGGCATCTACGACAGCGCGGTGCTCGCGCTGCTCGTGCCGCCCAAGCCCGAACTCGAAGGCAAGAGCCAGGCGAACATGACCGATCCGAACGGCACGCCGGTCGCCGCGGAAATCGTCAAGAGTTCGTCGGCGGGCGGCAATCACTTCAGCACCTACGTCTGGCCCAAGCCGGGCCACAGCAAGCCGGTCGGCAAGATCACCTACGCGGACGTGGTGCCCGACTGGGACTGGCACGTGTTCACGGGCGTCTACGTGGACGATATCGACGACGCCTTCCTCACCTCGCTGCTGCGCAATCTCGCGCTCGTGATGCTGATCGGCGTGGCGCTCACGCTCGGCATGTTCTGGCTGATCCGCAGCATTCGCGCGAGCCTCGGCGGCGAGCCCGATTATGCGGCCGATATCTGCGAGCGCATCGCCTCGGGCGATCTCACGGCGCGCGTGCAGGTCGCGAGCGGCGACGATCGCAGCCTGCTGCATGCGATGAGCCAGATGCAGCGTCAGCTCGTCGATACGGTGCAGCGCATCCAGACTTCGGCGGAATCGATCACGACCGGCGCGCAGCAGATCGCCGCGGGCAATCTCGATCTTTCCTCGCGCACCGAGGAGCAGGCGGCTTCGCTGCAGGAAACGGCCGCGAGCATGGAGCAGCTCACGACCACGGTGAAGCACAACACCGACAACGCGCGCCAGGGCAACACGCTCGCCGTGAATGCGTCGGACGTGGCGGCGCGCGGCGGCGACGTGGTGCGCCGCGTGGTGCAGACCATGCACGATATTTCGGAGACCTCGAAGCGCGTGGAGCAGATCATCGGCGTGATCGACGGCATCGCGTTCCAGACCAACATTCTCGCGCTGAACGCGGCCGTGGAAGCGGCGCGCGCGGGCGAACAGGGACGCGGTTTCGCGGTGGTCGCGGGCGAGGTGCGCACGCTCGCGCAACGCAGCGCGGGCGCGGCGAAGGAAATCAAGGAGCTGATCGGGCAGTCGGTCGCGCAGGTGGTCGAAGGCTCGAAGCTCGTCGACGAAGCGGGTTCGACGATCGACGAAGTGGTCCAGCAGGCGCGCCGCGTGGCCGATCTGATGGGCGAGATCGCGGCGGCGTCCGAGGAACAGCACACGGGCATCGAGCAGGTCAACCGCGCCGTCTCGCAGATGGACGAAGTCACGCAGCAGAACGCGGCGCTGGTGGAAGAAGCGTCGGCGGCGGCGCAGTCGATGGCCGCGCAATCGAACGGTTTGCGCGACGTGGTGGCGGTATTCCGCATCGGTTCGCAGACGGCGATGCACGCTAGCGCGACGACAACGCCAACGCAGCCCGCACGCCAGGCGGCACGCGGCGTGCAAGCGGTTCGCAGCGCGCCGGTCGGCGGGAAATCCGCGAAATCCGTGCAAGCCCCGCAAGCCGCGAAATCGAACGAAGTTCTGAAGCGTCCGAATCTCGGTGCGAATGCGAAGAACGCCGGCGCAACGAAGGCTGCTTCGCCCTCATCCGCACCCTCGCCCGTCGCCGCGACTGCGGGCAGCGATGAGGACTGGGAAACGTTTTAAGCCTGATGAGCCTCGCCTGAACGCTCAACGAATCGCTCAGGCAATCAACGCGAAACACCCATAAAAAAAGGCGCACGCTTCACGGCGTGCGCCTTTTTTATCGTCCGCATCACGCGGATCGATAGCTCATGCTTCGCGCCGCGAACGCATCCATTGCGCGAACGTCACGCACTCCTGCGCGAGCTCCACGCCTTCGATGCGCGTCCAGCTATAGTGCGCGTCGGGCGAGCCGGGCAGCGGCTGCGGCTCGGCGAATTCCACGCGCGCCATGCCCGGACGGTACGCCTCGTTGGGCCAGAACACCGGCATGATGCGCCGCCCTTCCATTTCCTCGCGCAGCGCCGACGGACCGCCTTCGTCGGTCACCACGTCGCATTGCGCGTCCCAGTCGTGCGCGTCCCACGCGAGAAAGACGCCCGGATTGCCCGACGCGTCGAACGTAAGCACGGCGTTCTGTTCGGGCCGCCAGTAGTATTCGACGAGCCGCTCGCGCTGCGCCAGCGCATGCAGGGCGTCGTTGGTGCGCCGGTCGGCGTAGATCGCGCCGACGCCGTGCACGCCGATATGCCCGCGCCCCGCGCAATGCTTCTGCTGCGCGTTGGCGAGCGCGTGCGCGAGCTTGCGCGTCATGCCCGGGTCGGACTTCTTCAGATAGAAGTGGATGAGGCCCGCGTTGAAGGCGTCCACGGCATGCGACTCGTCGGCGGTGCCGGTCAGCAGGATGCGCGTGCAGTTCACGTCCTTCACCGAGTCGAGGAATTCGAGGCCGTCCTGGCCCGGCATGTCGTAATCGACGACGATGGCCGCCACTTCCTCGAAGCGCGAGGCGTCGGCGAGCGCGTCGTGACCGAGCGCATTGCCGCCTTTCTTTTCGAACTCCGACCACGCTTCGCCCGACATCGGGCTATGGGCCGCGCCGCGCGCGCCGCGCTGTTCGATAAACGCACGCGCCTCTTGCTGCGAAGTGAAGAAATGATGCGTGGGCAGGTTCGGAAAGAGACCGCGCAATGCGTGCAGGAAATCCGCGCTGTCGTCGAGAAAGACCACGGATACGGGGTAAAAAACCGGCTGTCTGACGATGGAACTCATGTATTTGCCTCGGTGAACGCGCCGTCATGCGCCGCGCTTTCACGTCTCGTGCTCGAAGAACAGATGCGATGGCGGCAGGAGCCTCGCGCTGGCTCCGGCAATACGGCAAGCTGCGCCGCCTTGCCGCCGCCCGGTGATTATGGGGCCTTGCGGGCGCACTCGGCAACCATTCGGCCGGCGCCGGGCCGCACCGCTGCGCCGACGCCACAACCCGGCGCCGGGCGCGACGCACGCGGGAAACGTTTGCGCGGTTTGCGCGCGTCGCGCTCACGCGCCCAACCGGGCAAAGCTTCGAGCGCGGCCTCAAGTATCTGTCGACAGCGGTATTGGCTGCCGGGGAACGCGCACAGAATTGGGGGCATGTCTTCAAACATCGAAGACATGCGCGGCCGCCGCCAGCGGCCATTCCGATCTGGAGTCAATCTCATGAATGCCCGTGAATCGATCCCTGCAGTGCTCTCCCGCGGCGCCAACGGATTTTCCAACGAGATCATGGAGGCCACGCCGAGCAAGACTTTTCATCACGTCATCGACATTTATCTCAAGGACTCGAATGCCTTCATGAACACGTATTTCGCCCGCTATTTCGAGTGGCAGGGCATTTGCCGCGAGCGCTGGTTCCACGAATGCATCCATAACAATCTGCTCGCGGCGGGCGGCGTCTTCGTGACGAAGCGCGCGCATCAGGAATATGTGCAGGAGACGTTTCCGTTTCAGCGCGTCGACTGCTACATGAACACCTTCCAGGTGCGCCAATGCTCAGCCTATCTTGTGTTCCGCTTTTGCGTGGACGGACGGCCCGTTTCGCTCGGCTACCAGCAGATTCTCTTTGCCGGCACCGACAAGCGGATTCGCCGTTTCCCGCCGGGGATCATCGAGCGCGTCAAGGAATATGAGCTCGTTCTGCCGACCGGCGCGAATTGAGCGCGTCCGGTGTTTCGTTCGCCGCCGCCAGAAAAGCGGCAACGTAGCGGCAAGCTGTCTGAAGCGGATGCAGGCGGCCATCCGGTAGAAACTGCCGGATACGCTCAGCCCGCGTAGTCCTGCCCCGCCGTCCGGCGGGGCTTCCCCGGCGACTCGTGCAGCGCGCGGTCCGCCGGGGAACCCGGCTCGGGCAGTTGCAGCGTGAAGGTGGTCGCGAGCCCCGGCATCGACTCGCAGACGATCGTGCCGCCCAGCGCGTCGGCCACGCGGCGGCAGAACGCCAGCCCCATGCCCGCGCCCTTGCCGTGCGATTTGGTCGAATAGAACGGCTCGAAGATATGCGGCAGCACATCGGGCGCGATGCCCGGCCCGCTGTCCGTGAAACGCAGCACGCAGTAGCGGTTCTCGCTCGACGCGCTGATCTCCACGCGCCCCGCGCCCGCCGCGTGAATCGCGAACAGCGCGTTCTTGAGCAGATTGAACAGCACGAATACGACCAGCGAATCGGAGCCCGAGAAGCACAGTTGCGGATCGATGGCTTCCACCTGCACCATCTCGCGCTCGCCGGGCCGGAACGGAAAGCGTTCGAGCGCCGCGTTCACGCATGAGCGGATCGGAAAGGCCTCGAAGCTGCGCCGGTCGAGCCGGTCGAGCGTGAACGATGCCAGCGACATCTCGACCACGGTGCTGGTGCTGTCGACCTGACGGCGGATCGAGGTGGCCAGCGTCGACAAACGTTCCGACTGCCCCGGATACAGGCCGTCGACGCACAGCTGGTGCTGCACCGCGAGCTGATAGCCGCGCATCAGTTCGGGCAACACGTTGCCGATTTCCTCCGCATGCATGCCGATGGCCGCGAGCGGCGTGGCCACTTCGTGCGCCACCGTGGCGGCAAGCAGATACGGCCGCATGAGCCCGTAACGCACGATGGTGACGGCGAGAATGCCGAGGCTCACGGCGATGAACACCGCGCCCACCGGATAGAACGCGATGCCGTAATTGACCGCGTAATCGGTGGCGGCCACGCCGTAGAGCCCGAGGCTCAGCAGGCACAGATCGAGCAGCTTGCGGCGGTCGCGCGCCTCGGTCTGACGTCGCGCCGAGAGCAGCAGCCAGCCGCTGCGCAAGGCGAGCAACACGGTCTGCGCGACGTGCAGCGGATGCAGCAGCCCCGCATGCGGATACTTGCCGAAGAAGAACGTGCCGTAGCCTGACACGACTTCGTCGCTGACCGCGAGCAGCATCGCGAGCACGACGCTCAGCCCGTACGACGCGAGCAGCAGCGGCCGTTCGCTGCGCCGCGCGCTCACTTCGATCACGAAGTGATAGAACGTGGTCGGCAGGAACAGGATGAAGAGATAACCGAATTTGACCAGCGCGCCCGCCAGCTCCGGGTCCGAGGTCTGGAACAGGAATGCCCACGTGCCTTGCCAGACGAAGGTGGTCGCGCACATCGATGCGAACGGCACCGAGAGCCGCGTGACGCCTTCCGTCAGCAGTACGTACACGCCGAATCCGAGAAACAACGCGGACACGAACGCGGGCAAGATCGAGTACATAAAAAATATGTCGCGTGGGTTTTTGTTTTTGCTGAACGGCGCACGACCCGGACTCACCGTGCATCGCGCATCGTTTCCTGCGCAACCTTCGCGCCTGCTCCGTACGCGCGCGTCGTGCACGTCGTGCGCCCCGGCGCGACGATGCGCGGTCGTGCGTGGCGCGCCAGGCCGCGTCTCCCGTTGACGGGATTTCCCCGTGCGGCCCTTTCCGTTTTGCTGCTTGCTTGATGCGTGCTTGATGCGTAATCGACTGCGGGCTCGACTGCGTAATTTACCCGCTTCGACCAGCGCGCCCGGCACCGCGCTCGCGAGCCTGGCCCGCCGCCTTCATGCGCGCCGCATCGGGCGCGGCGCGAACCGTTCGAACTCCGCGATTATCGCCGGGATCGACACCTTCTGTATGAAATATTGCCGCGATCGGCGCGCCGGAAGCCCCGCTGGATACGGCTTTGATGCGCGACGGGTCAGGTCCGCAAAAAACGGCCTGTCATGCCGCCGCGTGCGCCGCGCCCGCGAAGCGCCGGCGATACTCGGCGGGCGTCACGCCGACGTGTTTGAGGAAGGCGCGGCGCAGCATGTCGGCGTTCGCGAACCCGCAGCGCGCCGCCACGCGCTTGGGCGCCTCATCCTGCGTGTCGAGCAGCGCGCGCGCTGCGTCGACACGCGCCGTCTCCACCCACGCGGCGGGCGTCACGCCCACTTCGGCCTGAAAGAGCCGCGCGAAATGGCGCGGACTCAGGTTGACCCGCGCGGCCAGTTCCGGCACGCGATGCGGCAACTCGGGATTCGCCGCCACCCAGCGCTGCAATTCCTGCAACGCCGAGCGCCCGGCCGGCTGCGTCTCGCCCTTGCGGCTGAATTGCAGCTGGCCGCCGGGCCGCTTGAAGAACATCACGAGCTGACTGGCCACGCGCAGCGCGATCTCGCGCCCGAGATCCTCCTCGACGAGCGCCAGCGCGAGATCGAGCCCCGCCGTCACGCCCGCCGCCGTCCGCAGCTTGCCGTCGCGCACGTAGAGCGAATCGGGCTCGATGACC
>NZ_JAAGPN010000183.1:0-16385 GCF_017104805.1 Paraburkholderia sp. Ac-20347
TCAACACGGGCGACGGTCTGGGCATGGCCGCGCGTTCGGGCATCGCGCTGCAGGACATGGAATTCTGGCAATTCCACCCGACCGGCGTGGCCGGCGCGGGCGTGCTGATTACCGAAGGCGTGCGCGGTGAAGGCGGCATTCTGCGTAATTCGAATGGCGAGCGTTTCATGGAACGTTACGCGCCGACGCTGAAGGATCTGGCGCCGCGTGACTTTGTTTCGCGTTCGATGGACCAGGAAATCAAGGAAGGCCGCGGTGTGGGCGCGCACAAGGATCACGTGCTGCTCGACCTGTCGCACATCGGCGCCGAGACCATCCTGAAGCGTCTGCCGTCGATCCGCGAAATCGCGCTGAAGTTCGCGAACGTCGACTGCATCAAGGAACCGATCCCGGTCGTTCCGACGATTCACTACCAGATGGGCGGTATCCCCACGAACATCAACGGTCAGGTCGTTGGCACGCCGAAGGGCCACGAAGAAGTCGTCAACGGCTTCTACGCCGTCGGCGAATGCTCGTGCGTCTCGGTGCACGGCGCGAACCGCCTGGGCACGAACTCGCTGCTCGACCTCGTGGTGTTCGGCCGTGCTGCCGGCAACCACATCGTCAAGCACGTGAAGGAGCTCAAGGAGCACAAGCCGCTGCCGGCCGACGCCGCCGACTTCTCGCTCGCTCGCCTCGCGAAGCTCGACAACTCGACCTCGGGCGAATACGCCCAGAGCGTCGCGAACGAAATCCGCGGCTCGATGCAGAAGCACGCTGGCGTGTTCCGTACCTCGGCGCTGCTGGCCGAAGGCGTCAAGGACATCGCGCAAGTCACGGAACAGGCGAAGCACATTCACCTGAAGGACAAGTCGAAGGTGTTCAACACCGCGCGCGTCGAAGCGCTCGAAGTGGCGAACCTCGTGGAAGTTGCGCAGGCAACGATGGTCTCGGCTGAAGCCCGTAAGGAAAGCCGTGGCGCGCACGCACACAGCGATTACGAACACCGCGACGACGAAAACTGGCTGCGCCATACGCTGTGGTTCAGCGAAGGCAACCGTCTTGACTACAAGCCGGTTCACATGAAGCCGCTGACCGTCGAGTCCGTGCCGCCGAAGGCGCGTACGTTCTAAGGCACACGCCAGTCAAAAGGAATTGGGAAATGGCCAAACGTATTTTTGAAGTCTACCGCTACGATCCGGACAAGGACTCGGCGCCGCGCATGCAGACGTACGAGCTGGAACTCACGCACGAGCGCATGCTGCTCGACGCGCTGGTGAAGCTCAAGGAAGTCGACGAAACGCTGTCGTTCCGCCGTTCGTGCCGTGAAGGCGTGTGCGGTTCGGACGCGATGAACATCAACGGCAAGAACGGTCTGGCGTGCCTCACGAACCTGAACGACCTGCCGGCGAAGATCGTGCTGCGCCCGCTGCCGGGCCTGCCCGTCGTGCGCGACCTGATCGTCGACATGACGCACTTCTTCAACCAGTACCACTCGATCAAGCCGTACCTGATCAACGACACGCCGCCGCCCGAAAAAGAGCGTCTGCAGTCGCCCGAGCAGCGTGACGAACTCGACGGTGTGTACGAGTGTATTCTGTGCGCGAGCTGCTCGACGTCGTGCCCGAGCTTCTGGTGGAATCCGGACAAGTTCGTCGGCCCGGCCGGCCTGCTGCAGGCTTACCGCTTCATCGCGGACAGCCGCGACGAAGCCACCGGCGAGCGTCTCGATAACCTCGAAGATCCGTACCGTCTGTTCCGTTGCCATACGATCATGAACTGCGTCGACGTCTGCCCGAAGGGCCTGAACCCGACGAAGGCGATCGGCAAGATCAAGGAACTGATGGTCCGCCGCGCGGTTTGACCACGGCGAGAACGAATGGACTCGCACCAGTCTGACCCTCATCGCCGCGCGCGCCTTCGCTGGCGCGCGCGGCGCGGTATGCTCGAAAACGACATTATTTTCGAGCGATTTTTCGACCGCTATGAGCATGACCTCAGCGACGCCGACGTGGGCGCTCTTACGCGCCTGCTCGAGCTGAGCGATAACGACCTGATGGACTTGCTGCTCGCGCGCAAGGAACCAGAAGGCAACCTTGCCGACCCGGACGTGAAGCGGGTGCTGGAGCTGCTTCGCAACGTTTGAGACGCGGTGACGCCAGGAGGCGCCGCGCCGGACGTGCAAACTATCGAATCCTGTGTTTATCTTCGATTGAGGATGTGCTATGACCCCGTCTGATGTAAAAGCCACGCTATCGTTCAGCGACAATTCGCCGAGCGTCGAACTGCCGATCTACAAGGGCACCATGGGCCCGGATGTGATCGACATCCGCAAACTGTACGGTCAGACCGGCAAGTTCACGTATGACCCGGGCTTCATGTCGACGGCATCGTGCAACTCGGCGATCACGTATATCGACGGGGACAAGGGCGAGCTGCTGTACCGCGGCTACCCGATCGACAACCTCGCGCAAAACGCCGACTTCCTCGAATCCTGCTATCTGCTGCTCAAGGGCGAGCTGCCGAACCAGGCGCAGAAGGACGAGTTCGTGAAGACCGTCACGCAGCACACGATGGTTCACGAGCAGATGCAGTTCTTCTTCCGTGGCTTCCGTCGCGACGCGCACCCGATGGCCATTCTGGTCGCGGCTGTTGGCGCACTGTCGGCGTTCTACCACGACTCGCTCGACATCAATAATGCGAAGCATCGCGAAGTTTCGGCAATCCGCATGATCGCGAAGCTGCCGACGCTCGTCGCCATGGCGTACAAGTACTCGATCGGCCAGCCGTTCGTGTACCCGCAGAACGATCTGTCGTACAGCGCGAACTTCATGCGCATGATGTTCTCGAACCCGTGCGAAGAGTACAAGGTCAACGACGTGCTCGTGCGCGCGCTCGACCGTATCCTGATCCTGCACGCTGACCACGAACAGAACGCTTCGACCTCGACGGTCCGTCTGGCAGGTTCGTCGGGCGCGAACCCGTTCGCGTGTATCGCGGCCGGTATCGCGTGTCTGTGGGGCCCGGCGCACGGCGGTGCGAACGAAGCCGCGCTGAACATGCTCGAGGAAATCGGTTCGGTGGAAAACATCCCCGAATTCATCAAGCAGGTGAAGGACAAAAACTCGGGCGTGAAGCTCATGGGCTTCGGTCACCGCGTGTACAAGAACTACGATCCGCGTGCGAAGCTGATGCGCGAAACGTGCCACGAAGTGCTCGAAGAACTGGGCCTGCACGACGATCCGCTGTTCAAGCTCGCGATGGCGCTCGAAAAGATCGCGCTCGAAGACGAATACTTCGTGTCGCGCAAGCTCTACCCGAACGTCGACTTCTACTCGGGCATCGTTCAGCGCGCGCTGGGCATCCCGACCTCGATGTTCACGTGTATCTTCGCGATGGCACGTACGGTGGGCTGGATCGCCCAGTGGAACGAAATGATCGCCGACCCCGAACAGAAGATCGGCCGTCCGCGTCAGCTGTTCATCGGCAACACGCCGCGCGAAGCGAAGCCGATCTCGCAACGCTAAGCATCATCGCCTGTTCGTACGGCGCGCCATTGCGGCGCGTCGTGCGGCAAGCGAAAAACGCCCCGCCGGGTTTGTTCCGGCGGGGCGTTTTCTTTTTCGGGCCTTCACGTCAAGATCCGCCCTCAAATCCAGCCGTCGATTTTCAGGCCGCTCGCCTGTTCGGCTTGCTCGCGCGAGACCTGGCGCACCGCTTCGCCGAAGCTCCACACGTGGCCTTCCGGGTCGCAGGCCGCGTAGACGCGGTCGCCGTAGAACTGGTCCGAGGGCTCGCGCACGATCGTCGCGCCGGCGGCGCGCGCGCGTTCGCAATGCGCGTCGAGTCCGCGCCTGAGCTGCACGTGCACCGACTGCGTGTTCTTGCCGCCGACCGCGGCGGGGCTCGTCGAGGGCATGCCTGGCCACTCGCCGCAGACCATGATGTAGCCGTCCTCGAAGCGCATTTCCGAGTGGCAGACTTTGCCGTCCGGCGTGGTGACGACGAACTGCGTGGTGAAGCCGAACGCCTTTTCGAGCCAGTCGAGCGCGGCGCGCGGGTCGCGGTAATAGATCGCGCTGCCGAAGGCCGGGCGTTGCGAGGTGTCGCTCATGATCGTCTCCTGTCGTGTCTCGAATAACGCATTACGGACGCACTGCGCGGGCACTGCGTGGAACGAATCTAGCACCGTCGCGCGGCGCTCGCGTGCGCCGTGACGATCCGCTCGCCGCCGTTCAGCCGCGCGCGCAGCCGCACCCCGCGAATCCTTTATCATGGACACGTCCCCCTTTTCTGCCACGATCACCCGCATCGTCCAGATCGCCGAGCCGCTCCATGTTCTTCGCCGCGAATTCCCTGCACCGCCGTCTGAGCATCGCCATCGGCACGCTCGCGATCGTCGTGGGCCTGCTCGGCGCACTCGGCACCTTCCTCGTGGTGCGCAGCCTTGCGAGCGAGTTCAGCACGGGCCTGCGCGACGCCGCCGCGCACGTGCAGGCGGGCGCACCGCCGCAGCGCCACCACGTGGCCACGGCGAACGGCGCGCGTCGTCCGTCCGACGATTTCGTGGTGCAGATCTGGTCCGCGAATGACGCGTCCGCGCCGAGCCGCACGAGCGACGCCGATATCGCCTTGCCGCGCGCGCTGGCCGGTTTTTCATCGATCGATTACGACGGCGAGACCTGGGACGTGTTCGCGCTCGCCGCCGGCGACGAGCACATCCAGGTGGCCGAATCGCGCAGCATGCGCAATCGCAACGCGCTGCGCGTGGCGTTCTGGAGCCTGTTGCCGGTGCTCGCGCTGCTGCCGCTGCTCGCGCTCACGATTGCCGTGACGGTGCGCGTGTCGCTGCGTCCGCTCGAACGCGTCGGGCGTCGCGCGGCGCAGGTCGATCTGCACGATCTGCGCGAACTGAAGCCGCTCGACGTGGCGAAAGCGCCCGTCGAGCTGCGGCCGTTCATCGAGTCGATCAACCGCATGATCGAGCGCCTCGCGCTGCTCGTGAACACCGAGCGCAAGTTCATCGCCGACGCCGCGCACGAATTGCGCTCGCCCATTTCCGCGATGCAGTTGCAGATCGACAATCTGCGCGACGCGCCGCCCGATCAATATCGCGAACGCTTCGAAGAGTTGCGGCGCGGCGTGGCGCGCACGGGCGCGCTCGTCTCGCAGTTGCTCGGGCTTGCGCGCGCGGAGATCGGCGGGGCGCAGCGCGCGCTCGCGGACATCGCGCTCGCGCCGCTCGTGACCGAGGTGCTGGCCGACCTGCTGCCGCTCGCCGACGCGCGCGGCGTGGATCTCGGCGTCGAGCGTCTCGATGAGGCGAGCGTGCATGCGACCGAAGCCGATCTGCGCGTGCTGACGCGCAATCTCATCGACAACGCAATTCGCTACGTGCATGCGGGCGGGCGCGTGGACGTGTCGGTGCGGCGCGAGGCGCGCAGCGTGACGATCGAGGTGCTCGACGACGGTCCCGGCATCGCCGAAACCGATTTGCCGCGCATCTTCGACCGCTTTTTCCGCGCGGGCGCGAACGACGCCGAAGGCAGCGGCCTCGGGCTCGCGATCGCGCAGGCGCTCGCGCACGGTTATCGCGGGCGCGTCACGCTGGAAAATCGCGAGGACGGCCAGACCGGCATCGTCGCGCGCATCGTACTGCCGCTCGCGTGAGGGCGCAGGTTGAGCGCATATCGACAGGCATACTGAGGAATTGGGGCGATGCGGATTCTGCTGATCGAAGACGATCTGCTGATCGGGCCCGCGCTGCTGCGCGCGCTCAAGGACGCGACCTATAGCGTCGACTGGGTGCGCACGGGCGAGAGCGGTCGCGCGGCCATTCGCGACGGGTCGTACACGGCGATCCTGCTCGATCTCGGGCTCGGCGACATGAGCGGTCTCGACGTGCTGCGCGGGCTGCGCGAGTCGAACGACACGACGCCGGTCATCGTCATCACCGCGCGCGACGATGTGGATACGCGCGTGGAAGGGCTCGATCTCGGCGCCGACGACTATCTCGTGAAGCCGTTCGAGAGCAAGGAACTGCTCGCGCGCATCCGCGCGGTGGTGCGGCGCAAGTCGGGTTTCGCTTCAGCGACGATGGGCAGCGGGCGCGTGACGCTGGACATGAACGCGCGCCGCCTCACGTTCGACGGCCAGAGCGACGATCTCTCCGCGCGCGAATACGCGCTCATGCTCGCGCTGCTCGAACGCCCCGGCGCGATTCTCTCGCGTCAGCAGATCGAGGAACGGCTTTACGGCTGGGGCGAGGAAGTGGAGAGCAACGCGGTCGACGCGGTGATCTACAGCGTGCGGCGCAAGTTCGGTCATGCGGTCATCCGCAACGTGCGCGGACTCGGCTGGGCGGTGTGCGTCTGACGCAGACGCGGAGAAAAGCGCGGCGAGCGGGGGACTCGCCGCGAGGCGCGCGACGCGAGGGGAAGACCGCGCCGCCCGCGCAAAACGATAGGTGCGCTGGCGATGCGCGCGCGCTTACGACGCCAGCAGACGCTGCCACGGATGCGCCTGCCACGCCCGCGAGAGCGCCGCGAGCAGCGCGGCTTCGCTATCGGCCACGTGACGGTCGGCATAAACCGCGACGTGGCACAGATTGAGCACCTCGGCGCGCAACACCGGGTCTTCCAACTCGCGCATGACGTGCTGCATGACGTCGGAGTCGAGCTTGCACGCGTCGCTCCAGTTCAGGTGCGCGTTCACGAGCAGATCCTCGCAGAGCCCCTGCAGGATGGTGCCGAATTCGCCCTGCGCGAGGCCGAGGCGTTCCGCGATCCGCGCGTGATGCACGGCGCTCAGTTCGCTGCTGCTGAGGTGGCCATCGGCGAGCAGGGCGATGGCGACGATCCGGCCCGCGGCCTGCGGGCTGTTGCTGGTGTAGGTTCGCATGGTCAGATGTCCTTGTGGTTGAAAAAGAATCGCGTCTTCAGTCGCGCCGTCAGTCGAACAGATCGCCGAGCCACGATTTGCGTCGGCGCGGCGCGTACTCGTCGCGATGCGCGCGATGATGCGAGCCTTGCTGTGCGCTGTAGCCGTCGTCGAGTTGGCGCGAGTGCGTGGTTTGCGCGGCGGCCGTGCGGTCGAGCAGCTTGTCGAGTTCCCCGCGGTCGAGCCAGACGCCGCGGCATTCCGGGCAATAGTCGAGTTCGACGCCTTGACGCTCCGAGATCGCAAGCGTCACGTCAGGGCAGTTCGGGCATTTCATGATGCGCTCCGTGATGAATGGACAGGCCATCGGGTGCCGCCTGAGCCTTGCCGTTGCGAGCTGCGCGGCCCCGATGGAATTCATCCTCGCAGACGAAAATGAGCGAAAAATGAGGAGCGCGTTTGTGGCGCCGTTTGAGGCGCGTTCGGAGCGCTAGCTCGCGGCGTCCACATTGCCGCCGCGCGTCTTCACCAGCGACAGCAGCACGCCGCCGGCGAGCAGCGCGGCTGTCACGCCGAGGCTCACCAGCGCCGGCATCTTGCCGATGAAATGCACCAGAAAGATCTTCGCGCCGATAAACACCAGCACGAGCGCGAGCGCGTGCTTGAGGTAGTAGAAACGGTGCGCCATCGCCGCGAGCGCGAAGAACAGCGCGCGCAGGCCGAGCACGGCGAAGATATTGCTCGTATAGACGATGAACGGATCGGTCGTGATCGAGAAGATCGCGGGAATCGAATCGACCGCGAAGATCAGATCGGCGAATTCGATCATCAGCAGCGCGACGAGCAGCGGCGTCGCGTAGCGTTTGAGCTTGCCGGTCACGGGATGCGCGCGCCGCACCACGAACGCGCCGCCTTCGATTTGCGGCGCGACCGGCAGCACGCGGCGAATCACGCGCAGGATGCGGCTGTCTTCCACGTGCGTTTCTTCCTGTGAGCCGAACAGCATCTTCACGCCCGTGATCGCGAGAAAGAGGCCGAACACGAGCAGCATCCACTCGAAGCGCGCGACCAGCGCGGCGCCGAGCCCGACCATCAGCGCGCGCAGCACCAGCACGCCGACGATGCCCCAGAACAGCACGCGATGCTGGTACACGCGCGGGACCGCGAGCGCGCCGAAGATCGATGCGATCACGAAGACGTTGTCGAGCGACAGCGATTTTTCGATCAGATAGCCGGTCAGGTACTCGGTTGCGGGCTCGGCGCCGAGCTGCCACCAGACGAAGCCGCCGAACAGCACGCCGACGGTGATGTAGCCGAGCGAGAGCCACAGACTTTCGCGGATGCCGATTTCGTGATCGTCGCGATGGAGCACGCCGAGATCGAGCACGAGCAGCGCGATCACGACCACGATGAAAGCGACCCACAGCCACGCGGGCTGGCCGAGAAAACTGGCGGAGAGGATCGGCGTGAGCATGGCGGTCAGGTCCTTGGGCCTCGAATCGGATTGCGGGGAAGGGCGAGCCCGAGGGGCTCATCGGCCTAGCTTAGTCCTGAAGAATGAGCGAGGAATGAGGCGCGTCCGTTTGAGTCCGTTCGAGTCCGTTCGAGTCTGTTTGCGTCAGTCTGCGGGCGAGCAGGCGCGCAGACTGACGCCGGATTGACGAAGATCCAGGCGCGGCGCTTGATCGCCGCACCGCGCAAATATGGGAAAGAGGGGCGGTGCTAGATTCGTCGATCCTTACAACAACGAAAGGATGGCAAGAATGACACCTGGCAAGATTGGCCTCGCGTGCGGACTCGCGGTTGCGCTGAGCGCCTGTTCGTCGCTGCAAAGTCTCGATCCCAACGCGGCGGTTTCGGCGGGCGCGACGCTGTTCAAGGCGGCCACGCTCTCGGACAGCGACATCGTCGCGGTCTCGAACGACGCCTGCAAGGCGAGCGACGCGCAGTCGAAGGTGGCCGCGTCGAACAGCGCTTACGGCAAGCGTCTCACGAAGGTCATGAGCGGCTTCGGCGACATGACGCTGAACGGCCAGAAGATCGACTACAAGGTCTACGAGACGAGCGACATCAACGCGTGGGCGATGGGCAACGGCTGCGTGCGCGTCTACAGCGGCCTGATGGACAAGATGAGCGACGACGAACTGCGTGGCGTGATCGGCCACGAGATGGGCCACGTCGCGCTCGGTCATTCGAAGAAGGCCATGCAGACGGCGTACACCGTGAGCGCGGCGCGCACGGCGGCGGGCGCGACGGGCAATTCGATGGCGTCGGCGTTGAGCACGTCGCAGCTCGGCGACCTCACCGAGAAGTTCATCAACGCGCAGTTTTCGCAGTCGCAGGAAAGCGCGGCCGACGACTACTCGTTCGACCTGCTCAAGAAGAAAGGCATGAACCGCGCGGGCCTCGTCACGGCGTTCCAGAAGCTGGCGGAAATGGACGGCGGGCAGAGTTCGATGCTGAGTTCGCATCCGTCGTCGCCGAGCCGCGCGCAGCACATTCAGAATCGGATCAAGAAGGAAGGCTGAGGCGGGCCTGATCCGATCAATCTGGCGGCGGGCGAGTGCCGGCCGCCAGGTCGGAAGGCGATGGAACCGGCTAGAACTGGCTAGAACTGGTAATTGATCGAGACGTCGCAGACGCCTTCGGTCTTCGTCTGGATGATCGGGCTGCGCGCGGCGCTGCCGAGCAGGCGCTTGATCGCGCCGTCCGCGCTCACGAACCAGTGCTTGTTGACGAAGTACACCATCGTGATGCCGAAGCCCGCCGATTTCAGACCGGGACTCGCGTCGTACTGCCGGTAGCCCGACGCCGCCGACTGCTGCGGCGTCACGCCGAACCAGCTCTGCATGTAGTTCGAATCCGCGAACGTGACCGACGGACCGGCGAACCAGTAGAAGTGCTGGCTGCTGCCCGGCAGCGGCATGTAGGCGCCGAAGTCGGCGGTCCAGCCGTTCGAGCCGCCGAAGCTGCGCGTGAACGCGCCGCGGAACACCAGCGGGAAGTCCTTCGAGATCACGTATTCGCCCGCGATCTTCATCAGCGGCGCGGGATTGATATTGCCCATGCCGTTCAGGCGCGTCGGATCGTCGTTGCCGCGCCGGCCGAGATCGTAGGCGGCGGCGATGCTCAGGCGCCAGTTCTGCCCTTGCAGAAAGTTCACGCCGAAGCCTTCGCCGGTCGAACCGAACAGGATGTCCTTGTAGCGCAGGTCGATGCTGGGCCCGGCCATCATGTGATAGCGGTCCGAGCCGTCGTAGCGCGGCTCGAAGGTCGCGCCCACGCCGAGGCGCGCCTCGAAGTCGGGCCGGTCGGGCTGATAGAGCTTTTCGAGCGGGATCCCCGCCGAGTACTGCCACTCGCCGAGCGGCGAAGGCGTCTGTGCGTGGGCGCGCGGCGCGAGCGCGAATGCGCAGACCGTGGCCGCTACGGCGAGCGATGCGTGGCGCGCGCCGCGCCGGCGGTGGTCCGGGTTGGCCTGCGGTTGCCGCCGCGGGATCAGGCTTGTTCTGCTTGTTTTCTTGTACGCGGTACGGGTTGCAAGTGGCATGAGGCCTCCATGATTGCCTGTGCTGCCGCGACGTGACCGTTGTTTCAGTGTGATGGAATCACAGAACCGGGCATCGTGCGGCGGCGCACATCACGCAAACGACGTGCCTGATGTGGCACTCACGGTCGCAGTTCCATGCACGCGACATCGTTTCCGCGCGAGCGCGTGGCCGCCAGAAATCAATCGGAAAAACAAAGGCTTCCGCTTCGGCGCTCACGAAAAGCACACGTCGATCGCGACAGAAACGCGCCGGATTTCCCGTGCGCGCCACGCCGGGTAACAGCGATACAGGTATCGCCACTACCACCCAACTCACTGTTTTTTATCGCTTTTTTTGAATCGGGACGATGCGGGGTGCGGCTTTCGCGTGGCATAATCAATTCACAAAAGTATTGCCCCCCGCAGTCACTTACTCCCCGCATATCATGGCAAAGACGCTCTACGACAAATTGTGGGACTCGCATGTGGTCCACACGGAAGACGACGGCACGACGCTCCTCTACATCGACCGTCATCTGCTGCACGAAGTCACCAGCCCGCAGGCTTTCGAAGGCCTGAAGCTGCATGAGCGCCCGGTGTGGCGCATCAGCGCGAACCTGGCCGTTTCCGATCACAACGTGCCCACCACGGACCGCAGCCACGGCATCGCCGACCCGGTTTCGAAGCTCCAGGTCGACACGCTCGATTCGAATTGCGACGCCTTCGGCATCACGCAATTCAAGATGACCGACCAGCGCCAGGGCATCGTGCACATCGTCGGTCCGGAACAGGGCGCGACGCTGCCGGGCATGACGATCGTCTGCGGCGACTCGCACACGTCCACGCACGGCGCGTTCGGCGCGCTCGCGCACGGCATCGGCACCTCGGAAGTCGAGCACGTGCTGGCCACGCAAACGCTCTTGCAGAAGAAGAGCAAGAACATGCTCGTGAAGGTCGAAGGCACGCTGCCGCGCGGCTGCACCGCGAAGGACATCGTGCTCGCCATCATCGGCAAGATCGGCACGGCGGGCGGCACGGGCTACGCCATGGAGTTCGGCGGCTCGATGATCCGCGGTCTCACGATGGAAGGCCGCATGACCGTCTGCAACATGGCGATCGAAGGCGGCGCGCGCGCCGGCATGGTCGCGGTGGACGACACCACGGTCGACTACCTGAAGAACCGTCCGTTCTCGCCGCAGGGCGTGGAGTGGGATCAGGCCGTCGAATACTGGAAGACTTTCCGTTCCGACGAAGGCGCGCACTTCGACCGCGTGGTCGAACTGTCGGAAGCCGACATCGTCCCGCAGGTCACGTGGGGCACGTCGCCGGAAATGGTCACATCGGTCGACGGCCGCGTGCCGGACCCCGAGCGCGAGAAGGATCCGGTCAAGCGCGACGCGATGGAACGCGCGCTGCAATACATGGCGCTCGAGCCGAACATGCCGATCGAGTCGATCCAGCCGGACAAGATTTTCATCGGCTCGTGCACGAATGCGCGTATCGAAGATCTGCGCTCGGCCGCGTATGTCGTGAAGAAGCTCGGCCGCCGCGTGGCGCCGAATATCCGTCTCGCGATGGTGGTGCCGGGTTCGGGTCTCGTGAAGGCGCAAGCCGAACACGAAGGTCTCGACAAGGTGTTCACGGAAGCGGGTTTCGAATGGCGCGAGCCGGGCTGCTCGATGTGTCTCGCGATGAACGCGGACCGTCTGGAACCGGGCGAGCGTTGCGCGTCCACCTCGAACCGTAACTTCGAAGGCCGTCAGGGCGCGGGCGGACGCACGCACCTCGTGAGCCCGGCGATGGCCGCGGCGGCTGCCATCGAAGGTCATTTCGTCGACATTCGCAAGCTCGGTTAAGGCAACACGATCATGGAAAAATTCACCGTACACACCGGCGTCGTGGCGCCGCTCGATCGCGAGAACGTCGACACGGACGCGATCATTCCGAAGCAGTTTCTCAAGTCGATCAAGCGCACGGGCTTTGGGCCGAACGCGTTCGACGAATGGCGTTATCTGGATCATGGCGAACCGGGGCAGGACAATTCGAAGCGCCCGCTGAATCCGGATTTCGTGCTGAACCAGCCGCGTTATCAGGGCGCTTCGGTGCTGCTGACGCGCAAGAATTTCGGTTGCGGCAGCTCGCGCGAGCATGCGCCGTGGGCGCTCGATCAGTACGGCTTTCGCGCGATCATTGCGCCTAGCTTCGCCGATATTTTCTATAACAACTGCTTCAAGAACGGGCTGCTGCCGATCGTTTTGAGCGAAGCGGATGTCGATCATCTGTTCAACGAAACTTATGCGTTTAATGGGTTTCAGTTGACTGTTGATCTGGATAAGCAGGTTGTGCGTACAACCGATGGCTCGAAGGAGTATCCGTTTGAAGTGGCGGCGTTTCGTCGCTACTGTCTGTTGAACGGGTTTGACGATATCGGGCTTACGCTGCGGCATGCTGACAAGATTCGTCAGTACGAAGCCGAGCGGCTTGTGCGTCAGCCGTGGCTTAAGAATCGCGTTATTTAAGTGGGTTTGGTTGGTGGGGATGTTTTTTTGAGGTAGGCGCTTTTTTTTCGCGTTTTCTTGTTTTCTTGTCGGTTTGCCAGCGTCGCCCCTGTGCGGGGCGGCACCTACTTTTCTTTGCCGCGGCAAAGAAAAGTAGGCAAAAGAAAGCCGCTCACACCGCCAGTGTGACGCCGTCCACCCCGCACCTTCGCGGGTAGTGGTTCCGGAGCATCCGGCTTCACTCGCCACCCAACGGAGTGACAAAGGGCTCATTCCTCCGGCAGCGCTCCGCGCGCCGCGGGGCATAACCGAAAAACGGTGGAGCACCAGGGTTTTCGGTGGACCCTTCCGCTGAGCGCGTAGCGCGAGGCGGGATGGATGAGTCCTTTGTCACTGAGTGGGAATGTGCGGGGTGACGGATGCTCCGGAGCCACTTCGATGGTGGGCGAGAGGTGCACTGCGTCACACTGGCGGTGTGAGCCGCTTTCTTTTGCCTACTTTTCTTTGCGGCTGCAAAGAAAAGTAGGTGCTGCCCCGCACAGGGGCGACGCTAGCAGACCGACAAGAAAACAAGGAAACGCGAAACCGCAAGGAAACGCGAACCGCGAAAAACATCCCCCAACCAGACCACCCCGAACCACCCCGAGGAATCAAAAAATGAAGATTGCAGTGTTGCCGGGCGACGGCATCGGCCCCGAGATCGTCAAGGAAGCCGTCAAGGTCCTCAACGCGCTCGGCGAAAAGTTCGAGCTGGAAGAAGCGCCGGTTGGCGGCGCGGGCTACGAAGCGAGCGGTCATCCGCTGCCCGAAGCCACGCTCGCGCTGGCGAAGTCCGCTGACGCGATCCTGTTCGGCGCCGTCGGCGACTGGAAGTACGATTCGCTCGAACGCGCACTGCGCCCGGAACAAGCCATCCTCGGTCTGCGCAAGCACCTCGAACTGTTCGCGAATTTCCGCCCGGCCATCTGCTATCCGCAACTCACGGGTGCGTCGTCGCTGAAGCCGGAAATTGTGTCGGGCCTCGACATCCTGATCGTGCGCGAACTGAACGGCGACATCTACTTCGGTCAGCCGCGCGGTCTGCGCGAATCGCCGGATGGTCTCTTCAAGGGCGCCCGCGAAGGCTTCGACACGATGCGCTATTCGGAACCCGAAGTGCGTCGCATCGCTCACGTCGCGTTCCAGGCCGCGCAAAAGCGCCAGAAGAAGCTGACCTCGGTCGACAAGGCCAACGTGCTCGAAACCTCGCAGTTCTGGAAGGACATCATGATCGATGTCTCGAAGGAATATCCGGAAGTCGAGCTCTCGCACATGTACGTCGACAACGCGGCCATGCAGCTCGTGAAGGCGCCGAAGGCGTTCGACGTGGTGGTCACGGGCAACATGTTCGGCGACATCCTCTCGGATGAAGCGGCCATGCTCACGGGCTCGATCGGCATGCTGCCCTCGGCTTCGCTCGACAAGAACAACAAGGGTCTGTACGAGCCGTCGCACGGTTCGGCGCCGGACATCGCGGGCAAGGGCATCGCGAATCCGCTCGCCACGATCCTCTCGGCCGCCATGATGCTGCGTTACTCGCTCGGCCGCGAAGAGCAGGCCGATCGCATCGAAGCCGCGGTCAAGAAGGTGCTGGAGCAAGGCTATCGCACCGCCGACATCGTCACGCCGGACTGCAAGAAGGTCGGCACGGTGGAGATGGGCGACGCAGTGCTCGCCGCGCTGTAAAGCAGAACGAAAGGGCAGGCCTTCGGTGGCGTGCCCTTTTTTGTTTTCGCATGATTTCGCACCCGTGTTTCGCATCCGTATTTCGGGCTGGCGAAACACGGGCGCTACATAGCGGAAAGTGCGGTTTTTGCCGCGCAATTTAACTGTTTCGTGTATATTGTTCCGATGGCGAAGATCTCCCCGATCACGATTGTTTCGAACATCCACGGCGATAAAACGGCCCGTGCGATTTCGCTCGCCATCAACACGAAAACCATTACGAAAACGATCATCACGCGTTGATCGCTCGTCGTGCCCGCTCATCTTCCCCGCGCGGCCACGCCGGGCGAGCGAAGCGGGGAAGTGTCCAAATCAAGGGTTAGTCATGAACGTAGGTCTCGTAGGTTGGCGCGGCATGGTCGGCAGCGTGCTGATGCAGCGCATGCAGGAAGAACGTGATTTCGACCTGATCGAACCGGTGTTTTTCAGCACCAGCAACGCAGGCGGCGCGGCTCCGTCGTTCGCCAAAAACGAGACGAAGCTCAAGGACGCAAACAGCGTCGACGAGCTCAAGAAGTGCGACGTCATCATCACCTGCCAGGGCGGCGACTACACGAACGACGTGTATCCGAAGCTGCGCGCGGCAGGCTGGACCGGTTACTGGATCGACGCGGCCTCGTCGCTGCGCATGAAGGACGACGCGGTCATCATCCTCGACCCGGTCAACCTGAACGTCATCAAGGACGCGCTGGTCAAGGGCCAGAAGGACTTCGTCGGCGGCAACTGCACGGTCAGCCTGATGCTGATGGCGCTCGGCGGCCTGTTCCGCGAAAACCTCGTCGACTGGATGACGGCCATGACCTACCAGGCCGCTTCGGGTGCGGGCGCGCAGAACATGCGTGAGCTGCTCTCGCAGATGGGCGCGCTGAACGCGGCCGTCGCGACCGATCTGGCGAACCCGTCGTCGGCGATTCTCGACATCGACCGCAAGGTGCTCGCCACCATGAACAGCGACGCCATGCCCACCAGCCAGTTCGGCGTGCCGCTCGCCGGCTCGCTGATTCCGTGGATCGACAAGGATCTCGGCAACGGCATGTCGAAGGAAGAGTGGAAGGGCGGCGCGGAAACCAACAAGATTCTCGGCAAGCCGGCCATGGGCCAGCCGGGGTCGATCCCCGTCGACGGTCTGTGCGTGCGTATCGGCGCGATGCGCTGCCACTCGCAGGCGCTCACGATCAAGCTGAAGAAGGATGTGCCGCTCGACGAGATCAACGGCATCCTCGCGTCGGCCAACGACTGGGTGAAGGTCGTGCCGAACGAGCGCGAAGCGTCGATGCAGGATCTGTCGCCCGCGAAGGTGACGGGCACGCTGTCGGTGCCGGTCGGCCGCCTGCGCAAGCTGGCAATGGGCGGCGAGTATCTGTCGGCCTTCACGGTCGGCGATCAGCTGCTGTGGGGCGCCGCCGAGCCGCTGCGTCGCATGTTGCGCATTCTGCTCGACAAGTGAATCATTTAAACTACGCGGCTAATGACGCGTAGAAGGTGGAAAAAGCGCCGCGCCAGTCGCGGCGCTTTTTTATTTTCGCGGATTGGCGTTCACACGACGTCCGCGACCACCCGCAACGAATTCCCGTTTCATCGACAGCCGCGCGAGCGGTGTGCCAGGGCAACTGATGACCGTTCGACTCGACTCTGTTTCCACTCCATTTCCGCAAGCGCGCCTGACGCTGCGCGCCGCCATCGCGGCCACGGCGTTCGCGCTGGCTGCGGCAACCGGCGCGGCGCACGCGCAAGGC
>NZ_JAAGPN010000184.1:0-16382 GCF_017104805.1 Paraburkholderia sp. Ac-20347
GCCGCGCTCGCGCACGCGCGGCCCGAGCGCTCGATCGCCGAACTGGCGGCGCTGCACGTCTGGCTCGAAAGCGGCGGATTCACCAACGGCCGCCCCAACGCCGAGCAGCTCAGCGCGATCGCGCAACGCGCCGAAACCATGGCCACGGAACTGACGCCGCGCGACGTGCCCTCGCCCGCCACGCTCACGCGTGTGCGGCAGGAAACGTCGCGCTGGGCCGCCGCCACGCCGCACGAGCTCGCCCGCAGCGCGCCGTTCAAATCGATCGCGCGCGGCCCGTTCAATCTCGAACGCCTCGCGTCCTGGGGCAAGGTCGCGCAGGTGCCCGCCGACTCGCCGTTCTGGGCGCAACTCGACGACCTCAAGCAGAAAGCCACGCCCGACGCCTCGACCGCCACGCCCGCCGATCCGAGGAGCGCCGACGATCTGCGCCAGTCGCTCAAGGACGTCGCCAACGGCCTGCAGTCGAGTTCGCGTCTGCGTCTGACCGACGGCGCGCGCCTCGGCGTGAGCACGCGCGGCCTGAGCGCGAACATCGGCAAGGTGCTGCACGCGGGCGCGGTGCCGGTCGCGCCGCGCGTCGATCTGCGCGCATCGAAATCACGCGAGGCCGTGGTCGAACTGAGCCGCGGCACGCAGGGCGTCGAGATGTTCCTCGGCACCACGAAAACCTCGGTGCGCCATGCGGGCGCGGGCGTGCTGGTCGGCTATGACTTCGACGTCGGCCTCACGCAGATGCGCGCGGGCCTGACCACGCAAGCGGTGCTGCACTCGCGCGAACTCTCGGAGCCGAGCGGCGTTTCGCTGCGCGTGGCGCGGCGCGTGAAAGACGACGGCACCGGTTACGACGACAACGCGATGCGCGAGAAACTCAGCGGCATCATCGATCATGTGTTCGACGAAACCACCCACGCGCACGCGCCGGATTCGGGCGGCTCGCAAGGCACCTGGAACCGCCTCGCGCAGCGTTATTTCGACGACCCCGATGTGTCGGTAAGCTGGACCGACACGGTCGCGCGCACGGTCAAGCGCGGCGCGTCCGCCGACGTGGGCGTATCGGTCAAGCTGCCCGGCCCGGCTTCGTTCGCGCGCGTGGGCGCGACGGCCGGCGTCGGCTACGAACGCACCGCGAAACAGACGCTCGACTCGAAGGAAACCAGCGGACGCATGCAGATCGAGCAGCATCGCGTGGGCGCGGGCTCGCGATTGCTCGGACGCTTCGGCGCGAGCGTGAGCGCCACCGAAAACGTCGGCAAGGTCGGCGTCGGCTTCGCGTCGCTCGACGCGCCCTCGGGCACGCTGACTTTCGCCGACGACAGCCATCTCGCGAAGATCCAGCTCGTACGCGAGGACGGCAAGCTGATGCACCGCGCCTGTCTGTTCGACACCGAGTATTCGAGCGCGCACACCTACACGCAAGCGATCGACGCGAGCCACGATCAATGGATCGATCTGTTCTCCGAACAGATTGCCGACGAGCAGAACACGCAGCGTCAAGCCGATCCCACGGTGCAGTTGCGGCCGCCGCGCGAACTCGCGACCGAACGGCTCAATCAGCATCTGGGCGACGTGAAGGCCAATCGTCGGCCCAATCAGACTTACTTTCACCGCTATCGTTTGCGCCGCGACGCCGCGTCCCAGCTCGATACGGTCGCGGCAGTCAAATCGCAGTTGCCCGCAGACGCGCACGCGGAGCATGCTCAACTCGATGCGAAGTCCGCACGCATTCTGCAGGACCCGGCATCGTGGATGCCCGCCGAGCTGAAGGTGAAGGAGCGCACCACCGTCACGCGGAGCCCCGGCCTGAATTTCATGGTGCAGATGAACACGCAGACGAGCGCGACCGGCGACCGCGAACTGTTCGCGCAGACCATTCCGTTCAACTTGCTCGAACGCGTCGATCAGCGCGCGCGACCGGACCCGAACGCGCCCGCGAATCAAACAGGCAATGCATGACGATGGCGCACGCAACGGCGGCGTCCGCGTCACGCGCGCGCGGACAATGCGCTCAGTTCGCGCTGGGCCGTAACCGAGCGCACCGTCTGCGCGGCGAACACATACGACAGCCCCTTGGTGCGTTGCGCCTGATTCGACTCGTAGCTGTAGAGCACGTGATTGGTCCAGCTCGACGGCGCTTCGAGCACGCGCGCGATCTCGCCGCGAATGCGCAGCATCTCCTGCTGCTCGGACTGCGTCGGCTCGCGGCCGCCCTCCTCGTACATGCGCAGCGCGCCGCGATACGCGTTGATCTCGCGCGCCGCGCCCGGCACCATGCGCTGGCGCTCGCCGTGATACTGGTTGTTGCGCGTGGCGTTGAGCTTCACGCGCGTCTGATACGTGCTCAGCTCGTTCTGATTGCCCTCCATCGACGTGACCCACGCGTCGTTGCGGCTGTCGATGTATTGCAGATAATCGCCCACGCGCGTGAATTCGGTGTCGCGATAGGTGCGCTCGGGCACGATCTCGCCGTGCTCCTCGTAGAGACGCAGCGTCGAGCCCTTGCCCGATTGCAGCACCGTGGTGCCGATGCCATAAACCGGCACGCTCGAAAACGACAGCGAGTTGAACGGCCCCGGTCCGGACACGGGCACGGGCGGCGGGCTCGCCACCACAGCGGCGCTCGCATTCGCCGCGAAGTTGAGACTGTTCGACGACTTGTTGACGGTGCGCGCGCCGCTCTCGTCGGTCGCGTGCGCGACGCTGCGATTGCCGGTCACTTCGCCGCTCACGAACGCGCCCACTTTCACGTTCGCCGAGGTCACGTAGCGCACGCCGCCCGTGCCGGAAAGCGAAGCGTAATCGGTATGCGCCTTGTTCTCGACCCAACCGATCGACAGATCGGGGTCCGCGAAATACTCGTGCGCCATGCCGTTCCACATCTCGTCCTTGTTTTGCGGCATCGTGCCGCCGGGACCCGAGCCGCCGATCGTGCGCACGGCATCGCCGAGCTTGCCGCGCCAGGCGTTGTCATCATTCGGATGATTCGTCTGCGAGTACGGCGCGCGGATCACCACGCCGCGCGGGCTGCTCTTGTCGCGCCCGCCCACGAGCGATGGCGCCACGCTCGCCAGCACCTTGCCGCCCGCGAGACTCCAGCCGATGAATCCCGACGCGCCGAGGTGCGCCGACTTACGCGTATCGGTGCCGATGAACACTTCGCCGTGATGCGAGGTCGAGCCCACTTCGAGCACCGCATGACGGCCTTTCAGATAACGCACGTCCGGCGCGACCGAGGCGCTCGGCGCACCGACGAGGCCCAGCGCCGTGGCGAGGTTTTCGGAAATATTCGCATCGAGCCCGTAGACGCCGCCGCTCGACATCTGCACGCTCCACGTCTTCGGAATGGTGTCGATCAGATTGCACAGCGCGCCCACGTTGCCTTGCGGCGTCTGCGGCGTCTCGATCGGGTCCTGGCGAATCGCCTTCATGCGGTCGAGGTTCTCGCGCAGCGTGCGTCCGCTGCCGGGCACCGCCGCGCCCATGTTCATGCCGGCGCCGGTCGCCCATTCATCGAGCGTCTGCGCGTTCAGCTTCTTCGCGCCGCGCATCTTCGAAAGCGACTGGAAAGTCGGATTGCTGCGCACCGTTTCCTTGTCGATATGCAGCGCCTGCGCGACGTCGCGCGCCATTTGCCCGCGCTGGAAGCGGCCGAGTTTCATGTCGTCGTGAAGCCAGCCCTTGGTGCCGATCGAATTCTTCCACTGGATCAATGCCGCGGCGCGCACCGCCTGCTCCAGCACGGGATCGTTCGGCTGCATGTTTTGCGTGGGCGCGGCGCTGGCGACGTTACCGTTCAGATGATTGACCACCGCATCGATCGAATGCAGCGTGCTGAAATCTTCCTCAGGATGATCCATCACGCCGCCCGCCGTGCCGAGACCAAGCGCGCCGATCGGATTCTTCTCGTGACCGAACGCCTGCTTCACGCCCAGCTTGACGTCGTGCGTCATGGCCTGCTTGAAGCGCTGCGTCTGACGATTGAGCCAGGAGCCGGTGCGCGGCGCGGTCGTGTTGCGCTGCGCGTGCTTGACGAGCGAGTACATACGCCCCTGGATCTTGCCGACGTCGGCTTCGGCAATGCCGTTGCGATGCGCGAGATAAGCCGCGCGCAACGCGAGCGGCGGTTGTGCGTGCGTGTCGTCGACGAGCGCGCGCGCGCAGAGAAACGCCTTGGCGTTCTGCGCCTGCCCGGCCAATGCTTCGGATACCGTAGCATTGGCGGCGGGTGCGTTCGGCAAGTTCAGACGCTCGGCGGCGGGCAACATCGCATTGGCCGCGTGCCCGAGTTCGTCGAGCGAAGCCGGCGGCGCGGGCGGCGCTGCGCCGTTTGCAGCGGTGTTACGCGGCCACGCGGCAAGCAGCGCATCGGCGGCGCGCCAGGTCTGCCAGTCGGCTTCGTCGTGAATCTTGTGGTCGCGCGCATCGACGCCGCCCTGCCCCGGACCGTTACGCGGATTGATCGCCGGCCCCTGCTCGACATCGCGCAACGCACCGAACGCCGCGTGCGAACGCGCCATCGCGCAGCGCGCCGCGAAGCCGTCCTGCTGCGCCTGCGTATTGCCCGGCGTGCCCTGCAGATTCGCGAGCGCTGCGCGAGCGCGTGCGACGTCGCCGTCACTCGCCTGGGCGAGCGCATGGCCCAGATAGCGCGCTTTCGCGAGCGGCGGCTCGCCGCGCACGTTTTGCGGGATCGCGGCGCGCACGTCCTGAATCAGCTGCGTGCGATCCTGGCGCGCCTGCGCCGTCGCATGCGCGGGCAGCGGAAACAGCGTTTCGAGCTTGCGATCGAACGCATCGTCCTGACGCAGTTCGAGGTGCGCGCTCGACGCCGTCTCGCGCGCGTTTTTGCCGAGCGCCGTGTTCACGTTGGTCGGATGTTGCGACGCGACGCCAAGCGGCGTTTTCGCGTTCGGCTTCGGCGTGCGGATCTTGTCGGCCGCCACGTCGACTTGCGGCGCGGGCCGCGAAGGACTGACACTGCTCGACGCAGCGAACGGCGTGAGGTTCTGGCGAATGCCGCCGCCGCTGAGATTCTTGCGCAACGCGGACGTGGGCGGCATCGCCTCGCCGTTCGCGGGCGGCGTCGGATTCGGCAACTCGTTTTTCAGCGACTTCAGTCCGCCGAGCACGCTGTCCGGCGCGCGGCGATCGGGTAGCGGATCGCTATTCGTCAGGGGCTGGTTCGGCTGCGGCGCCGGCGGCTGCGGAGCTTGCTGCTGGGCGGCGGAACCGCCGCCCAGCAATGATCGAATGTTGAAGTTGAACGGATTCCCCACAGGCGCTCTCCCGTCGATAGTCGGCTGTCGTCGATGGCATTACGACGACGGTCGTCCATCTTTGGCGGCGAAAAACCGCGACGGGCAAGCGAATGCGAACTCACGAATCGTCACGCGAAGCAAGCCACTCCGACTTGTTCGCTTGTTGCGTTGTGCATGGCGTGAACCGGCAGGCGAATCACTGCACAGGCGCGTGCGACTGCTGCCCTTCGCAATACGCGAGGTATTTCGTATAGGCATCTTGCGGCGAGACTTTCGCATAGCGGCCATAAAGCCCATCGACAAACTGGCTCATTTCCGCAAGCGCATATTGCTGACGCGCGATCGGCATCGCCCCCGCCACACGATACGCTTTCTGCATTTCCTGCTCGCGCGTGATGCCCGCGTCGCGATCCTGCGCGACGAGTTGCGCGTTATGCGCGCGTGCCTGGCAAATCGAGGCGACGGGATTGTTCGTCGTTTGCGCATGCGCCGCGCTGGAAGCGATGCAGGCAGTGCAAGCGATGAACGCGGCGGCGCTCAGCCGCGCCTTGAAACCGTGTGGGGAAGTCAATGTCGGCTCGTCGTGAATCGAGGCGCGCGCCGCAGCCCGCGCGAGGGTCGTCGGATTGAACGTCGAACGCGGCAACAGGCGCGATCGACGCAAGAGCGCTCCATCATAGTCGAGTTTTTTCCGCCGCGATGCGCGAATGGGAAATCGTGTTCGCGTATGCGAAGCGGTACGTAAAGCCAACGTCCATGGCGAAAAGCGATGCATCGCGAATCGAATGTACAGGGATCGATAAATTCCGTACCGGATTGACGTATCATCGGCGGCTTTCCGTCGCCTCCAATAACGATGAGCCTGTTCAGCACTCTGTTCCGCAAGAAACGTCCGGCAGACAATGCCGACGCCGCGTCGAAAGCCACCGCGCAAGATGCACGCGACACGCCGAAGCAGGAAAGCGGCGGCGATATCGCGCCTGAACTGGCGCATGCGTTGGTGGCATACAAGGCCGGCCGTTACGACGACGCCATCGCGGCCGCCATGCCGCACACCGAGCGTTTCGCCGATGCGAGCCGCTTGTGCGCACTCAGCTATTCGCAATCGCACCGTTATCCGGAAGCGTTCACACACTGGCTCGCGCTATTCGATCACGAGCCCACGGCGCACAACGCCGTGCAACTCGCGACGACCTCGGTCATGTGTGGCGAAGTCGAGCGCGGAGAAGCGTGGCTGATGAAATCGATGCAGGTGAATCAGGAAACGCACGAGCAGTCCGACGTATCGGCGCGGACGAACTTTCTTTCGGCGCTAATTCAGCGCGGCTATCTGAGCGAAGCGCTGCCGCATATCACGTGGATACGCGACGCCTACGCGCATCTGCAGATCACCGATTCCACTTTCCTGTACATGCGTGGCGTACCGTTCTTCGAGACTTTTCTGGAAAAGAGTCTGCCGGTTCTCGAAGGCAGTCTTTCGCGTGATGACGTCGTGAACTGGTATAGCGAACTCAAGGGCAAACTCGACGAAAGCGGCGAAGCCCAGCTTGCTGACTGGATAGGAAAACTGCAAACCGAATCGCGTGCGCAAACGTAATTCGAGCAGAATGACGTGGCAAATAAAAAGCCGCTAACCGAAAGGCTAGCGGCTTTTTTACACAGAACGTTTTATCCGTTCCAAGCAGTCATTTCAATTAATTTCCAACAGGTGACTTCACACTCGGCGTAGCCAGCGTGTTGTTGGTCTTCGGCGCGGGAGTGGCGGTCGTGGCGCCGTTATTCATGCCCGGTTGCTGACCCATATTCGAGCCCGGCGCGCTCATGCCGCTGTCCGAATTGGTTGCGCCAGGCATGCCGTAACCGCTCGTCGTGTCGTTCATCTGATTCGTTGCCGGATTGGCCGTCGCGCCATGACTCGACGAACCGCTGCTCATACCGCCGCTCGTTTGTGCAAACGCGCCGCTGGACAGTGCAAGCGCCGCAACTGCTGCCAATAAAGTGCCAGTGCCCTTTTTCATGATCCGTTCCTCCGTGAGTGGGACAGGAAGATCGGCGCACGCCTACGCGCAGGCTCGACCATGACTTTCATTGCGCAATCACCGTGCCGCGCGATTTTTATTGCCGCGATTTTAATGACCTAGACCGAATTGAATATTCGTATCGCATCGAATGATTTTTTGCTCATTATTTGGGATTACGGATGATCAGTGTTTACACGAATGGGTCACGACCGCGTTCTTTTCATAATATCAACGCACTAAATCGACAAGCGACGGTACGAGACAACCACCCAGGAGGCACCGTGACGGGCATCCGGCTGAGCGGCGTAACGAAGCGGTACGGAGACACCGAGGTCATTACCGGCCTCGACCTCGACATTCACTCCGGTGAATTCCTTGTTTTCCTCGGCCCATCCGGCTGCGGAAAATCCACCTTGCTACGCATGATCGCCGGCCTCGAAACCGTGAGCGACGGTCAGATCAGCATTGGCGAGCGGCGCGTGAACGAGCAGCCGCCCGGCAAACGCGGCGTAGCGATGGTGTTTCAGCATTACGCGCTCTATCCGCACATGACCGTCTACGACAATATGGCGTTCGGTCTGCGCAATACGGGCGTGAACGCGGGCGAAGTCGACAAGCGCATCAACGAAGCCGCCCGCATGCTTGAACTCGGCACCCTGCTGCAACGGCGTCCAGCGCAGCTTTCCGGCGGTCAGCGTCAGCGCGTTGCGATCGGCCGAGCCGTCGTTAAGGAACCCGAAGCGTTTCTGTTCGACGAACCGCTCTCGAATCTCGATGCCGCGCTGCGAAATCGCACCCGGCTCGAACTCGCGCGCATTCATCAACGCCTGCACGCCACGATGGTGTTCGTCACGCACGATCAGGTCGAAGCGATGACGCTCGCCACCCGCATCGTGGTGATGAACCGCGGGCGCATCGAGCAGATCGGCGCGCCGCTCGACATATACCGCCGCCCCGCTACGCGCTTCGTGGCGGGCTTTATCGGCGCACCGGCGATGAATTTTATCGATGTCGAGCGCGCCGGCGAGAACGGCGGCAGGCTGACCGTCGCGCTGCCCTTCGACTCCGTGACCGTTCCCACCGCCGTCGCCACCGCCAGCCTGCCTACGGGCAAGCTCACGCTGGGCGTGCGCGCCGAACATGTCGTGCTCGATCCACAAGGGCCGATCACGGGCCGCGCCGAAGTCATCGAACGGCTCGGCGACCGCTCGCTCGCCCATGTGAGCCTGCCCAACGGCCAGTTGATCGTCGCCGAACTGCCGCGCGAGCGCGAACTCGAAACCGGCGACACGGTCCGCCTGAGTCTGGACGCGGCGCACCTGCATCTGTTCGACGAAACGGGCACGGCATATCATGGCCTCTGACCGCTCGCTCGCCATGCCGCTGCCGACCACCCGCGAGGACCGCCGCCGCAAGCTGCGCGCGCCGTGGTCCAACGCGCTGTTCGTGCTGCCTTTTGTGATCGTCTACGTGCTGCTGCTGATCGTACCGCTCGCGTTCGGCTGGTGGCTCAGTCTTCAGCGTGTGGATCTGCTCGCGGGCACGAGCGACTTCATCGGCATCCGCAATTACCTCGACCTCGCGCTCGATCCGATCTTTCGCGGCGCGATGCGCAACACGTTTTACTTCGTCATCCTGACCGTTCCGGTATTCGTGCTGCTCGGCCTCGCCCTCGCGCTGGTGCTGAACCGTCCGGGCCGCTTCGGCGCCGCGTTGCGCGCGCTCTTTTTCGGTTCGTCGGTGCTCTCGGTCACCATCGTCACGCTGGTCTGGAAGCTCGTGATGATGCCCGGCAACGGCCTGCTCGCCGACGTAAGCCACGCACTCCACTGGCCCGAGTTCCTGCCGCTGATGCACGAAGCCACGGCGCTGCCGGCCATCGCCGTCGTCACGGTCTGGTGGATCGTGGGCCTGCCAATGATGCTGTTTCTCGCCGCGCTCCAGCAGATTCCGCAAGAGCTTTACGAAGCGGCGGCGCTCGACAACGCCACACGCTGGCGCACCTTCACGAAGATCACATTGCCTTCGATCTGGCGCACTGTCGCGCTCGTCGCGGTGATCGAAGCGGTGCTGCAATTTCAGGTGTTCGGCCAGGCGCAACTGCTCACCGACGGCGGCCCGAACAACTCCACACGCCCGCTCGTGCAGTTCATCTACGAGACCGGTTTCCGCCAATGGTCGTTCGGTTATTCCGCTGCAGCAGCGCAGGTTCTGTTCGCGTTGATGCTGATCGGCGTGGTCGCGCAAGCGTGGCTGCTGCGTAAAAAGGAGAAGGCATGAGCACGCTCGCTTTCGAATCGCGGCCGCGCGGCGCGCTGGCCGGGCGTCTGGGCGATCGCCTGATGCTGGGCGCGGTCGTGGCGCTCGCCCTGCTCTGGATCACGCCGCTGGTCTGGGTGCTGTGTCTCTCGTTCAAGCCGAATGCATTTCTCGAGCAGCACACCGATGTGCTGTTTTCTCCGCCGTTCACGCTGCAGAACTACACGAACATTCTGCAGACCTCGGCGGTGGGCGGCTGGCTGGTGAACAGCCTGATCGTCTCGATTGGCCAGACGCTGCTCACGCTGATTATCGCGTCGCTCGCCGGTTATGGCTTTGCGCGCACGGAGTTTCCGGGCAAGCGCTATATCTACGTCATTTGCCTCTGCGGACTCGCCGTGCCCGAACAGGCGCTCGTGATTCCGCTGCATCATATCTTCGCGACGCTCGACTGGCATAACACCTACGGCGCGCTGATCCTGCCGCGCCTCGCCTCGCCGTTCGGCGTCTATCTGATGACGCAGTATTTCAAGGCGGTGCCGGTCGAGATCGAAGAAGCCGCGCTGCTCGACAATGCCTCGCGTTTCAAGGTGTTCTGGCGCGTCGTGCTGCCGCTTTCGCTGCCCGCGCAGGCCACGCTCGCGATCTTCACGTTTCTCAGCGCCTGGAATGATTATCTGTGGCCGCTGGTGTCCGCGTCGAAGCCCGAGATGTACACGCTGACCGTCGGGCTCGCATCCACGCAGGGCAATTTCGCGCAGTCCGAAGGCATCGGCTATCTGATGGCGCAGGCGATCTTCGCCGGGCTGCCCATCTTCGTGCTCTATCTGTTCTTCCAGAAGTACATCGTGGCGGCGGTGGCCGGCACGGCGGTTCGCTAGTCCCTGGCATCACTCGTTCGGCATGGCGTGTCGTTCCATACACACATGCTTCCGATCCGAATTGATTCGTTATGCAAACAAAATAGCGTCCCGCGCGCGCGGTTCGATTCATTCGCGCCATCCGGACGTCCATAGGAGAGAGACATGAGAAGAACGTTGGTGCGCGGCGTGCTCACACTCGCGGCGCTCGGGCTCGCAGCAACCTTGACCGCGCCGGTGCAGGCCAAGACGGAAATCACGCTGTCGCGCTTTTTCGGCGCCTGCGACGCCGAATACGGCAAGGTCAACGACGTGAGCAAGGCGTCGGGCGAGTGCGGCATCATCACGACGCTCGTGAATCAGTTCAACGCCACGAACAAGGAAGACATCGTCGTCAAGCCGCAGATCATCGAGTGGTCGCCGTATTACACGCAGCTCGACGCGCGCATTCTGAGCCGCGATGTGCCGACCATTTCGGTCATGCACGAGGCCGTGCTCGGCGACTACGTGAAGCGCAATCTCGTCGAACCGCTCGACGACGGTTTCAAGTCGGTCGGCATCGACAAGAACGATTTCACGCCGCATGCGCATCGCGGTGTCACGTTCGGCGACAAGACCTATGCGCTGCCGTTCGACACGCATTCGTGGCTCTGGCACATCAACGTGAATCTGTTCAAGAAGGCGGGCCTCGTGGATGCGAGCGGCAAGCCCATCTTGCCGAAGACGCCTGACGAATTGCTCGCGCAGGCGAAGCAGTTCAAGGACAAGACCGGGCTGCCCTACTTCGCGGTGCCGATCGCCAATGAATCGGCCGCGCAAACGCGTACGTTCTATACGTGGGTGTATCAGCAGAACGGCACGCTGTTCCCGAATGGGCCGACGAAGATCGACCTGCACACGCCCGCGGCCACCAACGCGCTCACGCTTTACGACAAGCTCATGAAGGCAGGCGACATCACGCCGGGGCTCGACTATGGCGCGGCGAACCAGGCGTTCGAAAACGGCAAGGCCGGCGTGCTCATGTGCGGCACGTGGGTGATCGAGGACTTCACGAATCTCTCGAACAAGCCGGGCAGCGCGCTCGCGAACGGCTACGACGTGGTGCCGTTTCCGAACCTGTTCCAGAAGAAGGCCGTGTGGGCCGACGGTCATTCGTGGGTGATGCTCAAGGGCGGCGCGAAGGACGAAAAGACCCGCCACGCCGCACTGGTGTTCCTGAAGTTCCTCTACGACCACGACGGCGACTGGGCACGCACAGGCCATCTGCCCGCGCGTCAGTCGGTCATCACCAGCGCCGCGTTTAGCGCGCTGCCGCATCGCGACGCCATCAAGGAGATTTCCAGCACCGGCTATGCGCTGCCGAATACGGTGCCGCGCCAGTTCGCGATCCAGCAGATCGTGGGCGAGGAAATCAGCAATATGCTCTCGACCGGCAAGTCCGTCGCCGATGTGCAAAAGGAAGCGGAACAGCGCACGAACGCGCTGCTGGCGCGTTAATGCCGCCAGCTATTAGTTCGGCATACCAGGTAATCGAGGTAACGGCGCGCAGGCATTGCGCGCCTTCCGACAACGCTTAAAGATGGATAGAGGAACACCATGATCGCTTCACGCCTCATTGTCGACCGCGACTTTGTCGTCTCCGATCTCGACCGGCGCGTATTCGGCGCGTTCGTCGAACACATGGGCCGCTGCGTCTACACCGGCATTTTCGAACCCGGCCATCCGGAAGCCGACGAAAACGGTTTTCGTCAGGACGTCATGGCGCTGACGCGCGAACTCGGTCCGACGATCGTGCGCTATCCGGGCGGCAATTTTCTCTCGGGCTACAACTGGGAAGACGGCGTGGGCCCGCGCGAGAAACGTCCGCGCCGACTCGATCTGGCGTGGTACTCGACCGAAACGAATCAGTTCGGCACCAATGAATTCATCGAATGGTGCCGCAAGCTCGATATCGAGCCGATGTATGGCGTGAATCTGGGCACGCGCGGCCCCGACGAAGCGCGCCGTTTCGTCGAGTATTGCAATCACCCGGGCGGCACGGCGCTTTCCGATCTGCGCCACGAACACGGCCACGAAAAACCGCACGACATCAAGTTCTGGTGTCTCGGCAACGAGATGGACGGCCCGTGGCAAATCTGCCGCAAAACGGCCGAGGAATACGGGCGCGCCGCGCTCGAAACGGCCAAGCTGATGCGTTCGGTCGATCCCACGATCCAGCTTGCGGCCTGCGGTTCGTCCACGCATGAAATGCCTACGTATGGCGCGTGGGAAGATCGCGTGCTCGATCATTCTTTCGAGCAGGTCGATTTCATTTCGCTACATACTTACTTTGAAAACAAGCGCGATTCGACCGCCGAATTCTTCGGCAATATCGAAGTGATGGATCTGTTCATCAAGGAAATCGTGGCGGTGGCGGACAGCGTGGCGGCGCGCAAGCATTCGTCCAAACGCATCATGCTTTCGTTCGACGAATGGAACGTCTGGTACAAGGCGCGCACGATCAACGATTTGCGCAAGCCGGGCTGGCCCGAAGCGCCGCGTCTGATCGAAGAGGTTTATAACCACGAAGACGCGCTCGTGGTGGGCGGCGCGCTCATCACGATGATGAACAATGCCGACCGCGTGAAGACCGCGTGTCTCGCGCAGCTCGTCAATGTGATCGGCCCGATCATGACCGAGCCGGGCGGCCGCGCGTGGCGTCAAACGATTTTCCATCCGTTCTCGCAGGCCTCGAAATTCGCGCATGGCCGCGTGCTCAAACCGGTGGTCGAATCGGCCTCGTATGAAGCGGAAACGTTCCCTGAAATTCCGTATCTCTGCGCGGCGGTCGTGGACGATCGCGCGACCGGCACGACGGCGATTTTCGCGCTCAACCGGCATTTGAGCGAAGAGATGGAACTGAATATCGAATTGCGCGGACTCGGCAAGGAACGCACGCTCGATCACGCGTTCGAGTTGTATCATGCCAACATGAAAGCGGTGAACACGGTGGAGGCGCCGTCGACGGTGGCGCCGGCGATCAACGACGCCGTGTCGGTCGACGGGGAACGCGTGCGCGCGAAGCTCAAACCGGGCTCGTGGAACGTGATTGTGACGACCGCCCGATAACACGGCGCGGACACGCCGTGCACGATGTCTACGAAGGGGAAGGGATGTTCGAGCGCGAACCGATCGTCGGCAATATCACGACGCAGATCGCCAAGATTATCGGCATGCGCGTGGTCTCGGGCGAGTTCGCGCCCGGCGACGCGCTGCCGGTCGAAAGCGAACTGTGCAGCGCGTATGGCGTGAGCCGCACCACCTTGCGCGAAGCCATCAAGCAACTGGCGGGCAAGCGTCTGATTGCCGTATCGCCGAAAATCGGCACACGCGTGCTGCCTTTTTCCGACTGGAATCTGCTCGATCGCGACGTGCTCGCGTGGCGGCTCAATGCGCAATTCGATTCGAAGATCGTCGAGGACATTTTCGAAATGCGCATCTGTTTCGAGCCGCGCGCGAGTTTTCTCGCGGCGCGTCACGGCAACGAGGAGACCGTGCAGATCATCGAGCGACGTTATCTCGAACTCGTGGCCGCCTACGATCAGTCGGCGCAGCATGGCGTGTCGGCGATTCGCGCGGCGGCGGACGCGAATCTGGAGTTTCACCTCGCGATCATCACGGCTTCGCAGAACGGCATGTTCATCACGATCGGCAATGCGATCAAGGCCGCGCTGCGCGTCTCGTCGGAGATGATGCAGCGCGAGGCCGCGCAGCCGAGCGAGGATCTCGTGCTGCACGACGCCGTGCGCGGGCATATCGTGGCGCGCGAGGCCGACGCGGCGGCGGCGGCGATGACGCGTCTGCTGGAGACGTCGCGCGACCGGATTCTGCGATACACCACGGCGCCGGTCGGGCCTTGAGAGAGGCGCGGAGGCGACACGCCAATGCGCTCATCGCGAACCGTCGGGAGGCGCAACCCGCGATCACGGCATGCGGTCGCGTATCGCCAGCAGCAGGTCGATGTGCCGCTCGACCAGCAGCGGAATCGCCGACTGGCCGTTGATCCATCGACCGATGGTGCGGCGGTCGTAGCCCGAATAGTCGGCGAACGTCACGTGGGTCCAGCCGAGGCGCGCGAGGGCGTAAGAGAGATCTGCGGGTTTCATGACTGTCTCGACGGAATCGACAATATCGACAAAATGTCCCGCCTCATCGGGACTCAAAGCGACATTTTGTCATGATCGCGCCCGATTTGACACCCCGGTTTGCGCGCAAAACGCCCGGCCGGAGACCGTCGAAAGCCATTCCGCGCGCGTTCGGGCGGTTGAACTCCCGCTCGCGAAGCCCCCTCTCCGCCTCACTCCGCTCGAAGCCGCAAAGCACTCTCCGATCTTGCTGCCGGCTGCAAGAATCCCTTCGCCAGATCATGGTTAACCCCAGGACGTGAAACTCCTAGACTCTGCTCATCGGTTGCGACAAATCAGCCCAACCGAAAAACAGAACACCCTGGAGGTTGTAACCATGAAGTCCCTGATCCAAGCCGTTGCAGTTGCCGTTGCTCTCGTTGTCCCGGTTGCTTCGTTCGCCCAGTCGAACGGCCCGCTGACCCGCGCCCAGGTTCGCGCCGAACTCGTCCAGCTCGAAAAGGCCGGCTATAGCCCGTCGCGCGGCAACGACCCGCACTACCCCGACGACATCCTCGCCGCCGAAGCCAAGGTCGCCGCGCAGAACAACGCCGTCGGCGGCGTGGCGAACGGTTCGGCCGCGTCGGGCGCGCCGGTCGCCGCAGTGCGCCCCGCCTACGACGGCATGAAGCCGGTCTACTTCGGCCAGTAATCCCCAGCATCGAAGCATCGCTTCAACGTTCACCGCCTCATCGATCCGCTCACTGATCTCCGTGATGCGCGATCTGGGGCGGTAGTGCCGAAGGTTTCAAGGGCCGGATAGTCGTCAGCGCAAGCCCTGCCGCCGCGAACGCGCACGCCGCCGAGACGAGCGCGACGGCGCGCAACGCGTCGGCGATCGCCTCGGCTTGCGCACGCGCGACCGGCGTCGCCAGCGGCACGGAAGCCGGGTTCGGGTTTGGATTCGCATCCGCATGCGCCGCCGGTTCCAGCGACAACCCGGTCTGCCGCGCCTCCCGCGGCACCTGCAGCGCATCGAGCCGCGCCGCGAGCGCCGCATCGTGCGCCCACACGAACACGATCCCCAGCACCGCAATCGCGAGCAGGCTCGCCACGCGCGCCACGGCGTTATTGATGCCGGACGCGACGCCCGTGCGATCGGCCGCCACCGCGCCCATCACGACCGTCGTCAGCGGCGCGACGGTGATCGTCAGTCCGATCCCGAGCACGACGAGTGCGGGAAAAAATCCACTCCAGTAGCCGCCGCCGCGCGCCCACGGCGCCGCCAGCAGCGCGAAACCGATTCCGGCGATGCCCGGCCCCACCGTCAGCAACGCGCGCGCGCCGAAGCGGCTCGTCAGACTGCCCGTGAAGCGTGAGAGCAGGCCGATGATCACCGGCACAGGCAACAGCGCCGCGCCCGCCTGCGTCGCGTGATAGCCGTACGCGCGAATCAGCGTGAACGGCAGGAAGAACAGCGCGCCGCCCAGCCCGAAATACAGCAGCAACGTGACGAGATTCGCGCCGCTGAAGTCGCGCGAACGGAACACGTCGAGCGGCATCATCGGATTCTCGCTGCGCGGCTCGATCCACACGAAAACGCCGAGCATGAGCACGCCCGCGCCGATCGAACCCAACACGCGTGCCTGCGCGAAACCGTGCGCCGACGCGAGCGTCAGCCCGAACGTGAGCGCCGCGAGTCCCGCGGCCGCCGCCAGCGCGCCGGGCCAGTCGAGCCGCTCGGGCGCATCGGCCTTGTGGCTGTTCGGCACCGAGGCCAGCGCGAGCGCAATCGTCAGCACGGCGAGCGGCACGTTCAGGAAGAAGATCGCGCGCCACGACAGCGCGTCGACGAGCCAGCCGCCCGCCACCGGCCCCACC
>NZ_JAAGPN010000185.1:0-233 GCF_017104805.1 Paraburkholderia sp. Ac-20347
AAGTCTATACTTATATATACAGTAGTGTACATATGTGGAGGTGTAAACCACTCTGATTACTGTTTTACTGAGACAAGAATAACATTATGTATACTCCATGATGTAGATATTACTCATGATTCTATTGTATTTATTGTCTAGAATTCAACTATCGATAATCATTTCTACTCTTTTCAAGTTATATTTTATCATAAGAGTATATTAAGTATTATTAATATTTTTTTTTTTTTTTT
>NZ_JAAGPN010000186.1:0-15974 GCF_017104805.1 Paraburkholderia sp. Ac-20347
TGCAAGCCTTCGAGGTGGGGGCAGACGTGCGTGACGCGTTCATGAATCACGCCGAGGCTGTCGACGCCGCACAACGCGCCGCGACGGTCACCGCCACTGCGGCCGCATTCGCGCCGCGCGCCGAAGCGCCAGGCAAATTCTTCGCCGATCTTCCGGCGCTCGCGCGTCTGCGTCTGGCCGGACTCGGCATCGCGCACGCGAGTGGCGGCGACATGTGCACATTCACAGATCGCGAGCGCTTCTATTCGTATCGCCGCGAGCCTGTCACGGGCCGCATGGCCGCCCTGATCTGGATCACGGCTTGAGCGGCATCTGACGCGCCGCATCGTCAGGACAACACGCGCTTCCCTCGCAGTCTTATCGCGGTGGAAGCGCGTTTTTCTTTATCGATTCGAAGATTGAACGATCGCGTATTTTGTTGCGCTGCACCGTAACGCGCGTCATACGAGACGGCATGCGTGGCGAATCGAATTGAGGATGCGCCTCGCGCGTCGCAAGCACTTGCGCGCACGGCGATTTTTTGTGCGCCACCGCATTGCGCCATTACGTTCGCTATTTAAGCGGAGGATTACATCGGGAAAACGATAATAAAAAAAATATCGCAGTGCGGCAAAATCGGGAACAAGCATTGACACGCTTTGCAGTGGGGAGCAAAAATGTCCCTCACCTACGGGACAGGACGCGACGAGGCGCACGGCAGCAGCGCAGCGTTCGCGGCCCACCTGCCTCTCAACCAGTCCTTCGGGACACATCGGTCAAAAGCAGGCATGACGGCATCTCAACGTTCCACGACGGCCCCGGGTGCGGGCGCTTCAGACGGTGCACAGTCTTTCTTTCCGAATTTCACGCCGGACGCGGCCGGTATGCAGCACATGCTCGAAGCGTGGACGCAGGCCTGGCGCAACGCCATGAATGCTGCGCAACAAACGGGCGCGCAGCAGTGGGGCCAGGCGGCTCAGCCGGGCGTAGGCGGCGCGAACGGCGCGGCGGCGAATCCGCTCCATGCGGCCTTCGGCGCGGCGTTCAATCCCACGGCTTTTAATCCTTCTGCGTTCAATCCTGCCGCTTTCAATCCCGCGGCGTTCAATCCGGCTGCGATGAACCCGGGCATGGCTTCACCGTTTGGCGCGCTCGATGCGTTCAAGATGCCCACGGCGTCGATCGAACCCACGCGGCTGCAGCATCTCCAGTCCGATTATTCGCGCGATGCGATGGAACTGCTGCGCGAAGCGTCGGCAGCCACGCCCAAGGCGCCCGAACTCAAGGACCGCCGCTTCAGCGCCGAGGCCTGGAAGGCCACGCCCGCGTATGCCTTCACGGCTGCGTGGTATCTGCTGAACGCGCGCTATCTGCATGAACTCGTCGACGCGCTCGACACCGATGCAAAAACGCGCGAGCGCATCCGCTTCGTCGTGCAGCAATGGACCGCTGCGGCGTCGCCCAGCAACTTTCTCGCGCTGAATCCGGAAGCGCAGAACGCGCTGCTCGAAAGCCACGGCGAAAGCCTGCGTCAGGGCGTGATGAATCTGCTCGGCGACATGACGCGCGGCAAGATCTCGCAAACCGACGAATCGCGCTTCGTGGTGGGCCGCAATCTCGCGACCACCGAAGGCTCGGTCGTCTACGAGAACGCGCTGTTCCAGCTGATTCAATACAAGCCGCGCACGCCGACCGTGCGCGAACGGCCGCTGCTGATCGTGCCGCCGTGCATCAACAAGTTCTACATCCTCGACCTGCAGCCCGAGAACTCGCTCGTCGCGTACGCGCTCGAGCAGGGGCAGCAGGTGTTCCTCGTGTCCTGGCATAACGGCGACGCGTCCATCGCCGACAAGGACTGGGACGACTACATCGAAGACGGCGTGCTGCGCGCGATCGACACGGTGCGCAGCATCAGTGGCCGCGAGCAGATCAACGGCCTCGGCTTCTGCGTGGGCGGCACGCTGCTCGCCACGGCGCTGGCCGTCGCGGCGGCGCGCGGCGAACATCCGGTTGCGTCGATGACGCTGCTCACGGCCATGCTCGATTTCACCGACACCGGCGTGCTCGACGTGTTCGTCGACGAGGCGCACGTGCAGATGCGCGAGCAGACCATCGGCGGCAAGAGCGGCGGCACGCCTGGCCTCATGCGCGGCATGGAGTTCGCCAACACGTTCTCGTTCCTGCGTCCGAACGATCTCGTCTGGAATTACGTCGTCGACAATTACCTCAAGGGCCGCACGCCCGCCGCGTTCGATCTGCTCTACTGGAACAGCGACTCGACGAGCCTGCCTGGCCCGATGTATGCGTGGTATCTGCGCAATACGTATCTGGAAAACAAGCTGCGCGAGCCGGGCGCGCTCACGGTGTGCGGCGAGGAAGTGGACCTCTCGCGCATCGACGTGCCGACGTTCATCTACGGCTCGCGCGAGGATCACATCGTGCCGTGGCGCACGGCGTATGCGTCGGTGCCGCTGCTCTCGGGGCCGCTCAAATTCGTGCTGGGCGCGTCGGGGCATATCGCGGGTGTGATCAATCCGCCTTCGAAGAACAAGCGTAGTTTCTGGAGCTTCGAAACCGACGCCAAACATCTGCCCGACGAGGCGGACGACTGGTTTGGCGAGGCAACGGAGCAGCCGGGCAGCTGGTGGCCCACGTGGGCCGAATGGCTCGACCAGTTCGGCGGCAAGAAGGTCAAGCCGCGCGCGCAGGCGGGCTCCGCGGAGTTTCCGGAAATCGAGCCCGCACCGGGCCGATACGTGCAGCAGCGCGAGTGATACGCGCGCGGGCACGCAAGGAAATTGACGGGTTTTTAACTTGACTGGGTGTGCGTCTCTCGCAGAATCGCGCCGCCCGGAGGAACTGAAAATGACTGAGATTGTGATCGTTTCGGCCGCACGCACCGCGGTAGGCAAGTTCGGTGGCTCGCTCGCGAAGGTGGCCGCGCCGGATCTGGGCGCCATCGTCATCAAGGCGGCGCTGGAGCGCGCGGGACTGAAGCCCGAGCAGGTCAGCGACGTGATCCTGGGTCAGGTGCTGACGGCCGGTTCGGGCCAGAACGTGGCGCGTCAGGCTTCGATCAAGGCGGGTCTTCCGGCGGCGGTGCCGGCGATGACGATCAACAAGGTCTGCGGTTCGGGCCTCAAGGCCGTGATGCTGGCTGCGAACGCGATCATCGCGGGCGACGCCGAGATTGTCGTGGCGGGCGGTCAGGAAAACATGAGCGCGGCGCCGCACGTGCTGCCGGGTTCGCGCGACGGCTTCCGCATGGGCGATGCGAAGCTCATCGACAGCATGATCGTCGACGGTCTGTGGGACGTGTACAACCAGTACCACATGGGCGTCACGGCCGAGAACGTCGCGAAGGAATACGGCATCACGCGCGAAGAACAGGACGCGTTCGCCGCGGCCTCGCAGAACAAGGCGGAAGCCGCGCAGAAAGCCGGTCGTTTCGACGACGAAATCGTGCCGGTCGAAATTCCGCAGCGCAAGGGCGATCCGCTCGTGTTCAAGACCGACGAATTCGTGCGTCACGGCGTGACGGCGGAATCGCTCGCGGGCCTGAAGCCGGCGTTCTCGAAGGAAGGCACGGTGACGGCGGCGAATGCTTCTGGCATCAACGACGGCGCGGCGGCGGTGGTCGTGATGTCGGCGAAGAAGGCCGAAGAACTCGGTTTGAAGCCGCTCGCGCGCATCAAGGCGTACGCGAGCGCGGGCGTCGATCCGAAGGTGATGGGCATCGGTCCGGTGCCGGCGTCGAAGCGCTGCCTGGAGCGCGCGGGCTGGTCGGCGAGCGATCTCGATCTCATGGAGATCAACGAGGCGTTCGCGGCGCAGGCGCTCGCGGTGAACAAGCAGATGGGCTGGGACACGTCGAAGATCAACGTGAACGGCGGCGCGATTGCGATCGGCCATCCGATCGGCGCGTCGGGTTGCCGGATTCTGGTGACGCTGCTGCACGAAATGCAGCGCCGCGACGCCAAGCGTGGTCTGGCGTCGCTGTGCATCGGCGGCGGCATGGGCGTGGCGCTCGCAATCGAGCGTCCGTAAGCGCGGGATACGTTGCAAATGCGGCTGCGAAAGCGGCCGCTTCGCGGTACGCTTTCGCGCTCGAATGCGGCAAGCAGGGAACGGTAAGCAGCAGGACCAGCAACAGCAGACAGAGGCGAGGCCGGGGCCGTCGATCGGCGCTCCGGATAACGATAATGGAGTGTGGTTTATGTCACAGCGTATTGCGTATGTAACGGGCGGTATGGGCGGCATCGGAACGGGCATCTGCCAGCGCCTCGAAAAGCAGGGCTTCAAGGTGGTCGCCGGTTGCGGCCCGAACTCGCCGCGTCGCGTGAAGTGGCTCGAGGACCAGAAGGCGCTCGGCTTCAACTTCATCGCCTCGGAAGGTAACGTGGGCGACTGGGATTCGACGGCGCAGGCCTTCGACAAGGTCAAGGCCGAAGTGGGCGAGGTCGATGTGCTCGTCAACAACGCGGGCATCACGCGCGACGTCGTGTTCCGCAAGATGACGCGCGAAGACTGGACCGCGGTCATCGACACGAACCTGACGAGCCTCTTCAACGTCACGAAGCAGGTGATCGACGGCATGGTCGAGCGCGGCTTCGGGCGCATCATCAATATTTCGTCGGTGAACGGCCAGAAGGGCCAGTTCGGGCAGACCAACTACTCGACGGCCAAGGCCGGGATTCACGGTTTCACGATGGCGCTCGCGCAGGAAGTGGCCACCAAGGGCGTGACGGTCAACACCGTTTCGCCGGGCTACATCGGCACGGACATGGTGAAGTCGATCCGTCCCGACGTGCTGGAAAAGATCGTCGCGACCATTCCGGTGCGCCGCCTCGGCGCGCCGGAGGAAATCGCCTCGATCGTCGCGTGGCTCGCCTCGGAAGAGTCGGGCTTCGCAACCGGTGCTGACTTCTCGCTGAACGGCGGGTTGCACATGGGCTGATCCCGCTCGCCGCGCGCCTGGCAGGGGACGCGCGGCGGCACAGGGGATCGATGGCGGCGGCGCGCCTGTTTGCACGCCGGGGCAGGCTCGCCGCCGGGCTAGACGACGCGCGATGGCATCGGCCGTCGCGCGTTGGCGCATACAAGGGCGACACATGACGACTACAAAGAAAACCGCCGAACGACTGATCAAAAAATATCCGAACCGTCGGCTGTACGACACGGAGACGAGCACCTACATCACGTTGACGGATGTGAAGCAACTCGTGCTCGAGCAGGAGGAATTCAAGGTCATCGACGCGAAGACCAACGAGGATCTGACGCGCAGCATTCTGCTGCAGATCATTCTCGAAGAGGAAAGCGGCGGCCTGCCGATGTTCTCGTCGTCGATGCTGTCGCAGATCATCCGTTTCTACGGGCATGCGATGCAGGGCATGATGGGCACTTACCTGGAAAAGAACATCCAGGCGTTCATCGACATCCAGAACAAGCTCGCCGATCAGTCGAAGAACCTTTACGAAGGCAACGCGATGAATCCCGAGGTCTGGTCGCAGTTCATGAACATGCAGGCGCCGATGATGCAGGGCATGATGACCAGCTACATCGAGCAGTCGAAGAACATGTTCGTGCAGATGCAGGAGCAGATGCAGAACCAGGCGAAGAACATGTTCAGCAGCTTCCCGTTCAAGCCCGCGGAGCCCACGGGTTCGCCGTCACCGGCTGCGCCCGCGCATGGCGCGACCGAAGGCGGCAGCGACGACGAGAAGAAGTAAGCGTATCAAGTGTGGCAATGAGCGTGATTGACCCGGCTCGCGCGTGACGACGCGCCGCCCGGCGTCACGCAGCGTTCGGCTCGCGCAGCGGGCGCCGCAAGGGCGTCCGGCGCTCCGGATCCGGCGCGCGCGGGCGCGATCGAGGCGCACTCGACTCGCGCGGCGCGCGTTCCGCCTGGCGTTTTTCTGTGCTCATCCGCGTTGCGTGTTCGCGCGGCTTGACGCCCCGCGCCTCATCTGACCCCCGCTCGCCTTATCTGCCGCCTTCCCGGGTGCGCCGCTGCCTGTGCCAAACAGGTAAAATGGTGGATTGGCTTGAACATCGCGCGGCGCAACGAACGCCCTGCGCCCCACCTCCGGACGTACACGTGAAAAACCCTGTTGAATCAACGACCTCCCGCAATCCCGCGCCGCGCGTCGGGATGGTATCCCTCGGCTGTCCGAAAGCGCTTGTCGACTCCGAGCAGATCATTACCCAGCTGCGCGCCGAAGGTTACGAGATCTCGGGTTCGTACGACGGCGCCGACCTCGTGGTGGTCAATACCTGCGGCTTCATCGACGAAGCCGTGCAGGAAAGCCTCGACGCCATCGGCGAAGCGCTGAGCGAGAACGGCAAGGTCATCGTCACGGGTTGTCTGGGCAAGAAGGCCAGCGCGAGCGGTTCGAACCTGATCGAAGAAGTGCATCCGAAGGTGCTGGCCGTGACCGGTCCGCACGCCGTCGGCGAAGTGATGCAGGCGGTGCACAGCCATCTGCCGAAGCCGCACGATCCGTTCGTCGACCTCGTGCCGGCCGCGGGCATCAAGCTTACGCCGCGCCACTACGCCTATCTGAAGATTTCGGAAGGCTGCAATCACCGCTGCACGTTCTGCATCATCCCGTCGATGCGCGGCGATCTGGTTTCGCGTCCGGTGGCGGAAGTGATGCTCGAAGCGGAAAACCTCTTCAAGTCGGGCGTGAAGGAACTGCTCGTGATCTCGCAGGACACGAGCGCGTACGGCGTCGACGTCAAGTACCGCACGGGTTTCTGGAACGGCAAGCCGATCAAGACGCGCATGACCGATCTGGTCACGGCGCTCGGCGAACTCGCCGCGCAGTACAACGCGTGGGTGCGCCTGCATTATGTGTATCCGTATCCGAGCGTGGACGAAGTCATTCCGCTGATGGCCGAAGGTCCGTTCAAGGGCCACGTGCTGCCGTATCTCGACGTGCCGTTCCAGCACGCGCACCCCGAGGTGCTCAAGCGCATGAAGCGTCCCGCGAACGCCGAAAAGGTCATGGAGCGCGTGAAGGCGTGGCGTGAAATGTGCCCGGATCTCACGATCCGCAGCACGTTCATCGCCGGTTTCCCCGGTGAGACGGAAGAGCAGTTCGAAACGCTGCTCGACTTCATCCGCGAAGCCGAACTCGACCGCGTGGGCTGTTTCGCCTACTCGCCGGTCGAAGGCGCGACGGCCAACGAACTCGACGGCGCGCTGCCCGACGATGTGCGCGAGGCACGCCGCGCGCGCTTCATGGAAGTGGCCGAGGAAGTGTCGGCGAAACGCATCCAGCGCAAGGTCGGCAAGACGCTCAAGGTGCTGATCGACGAAGTGAACGCCGACGGCGGCATCGGCCGCACGGCGGCGGACGCGCCCGAGATCGACGGCGTGGTCTACGTTGCGCCGGCGACGAAGGCGTCGAAGCGTTACAAGGTTGGCGACTTCGTCTCGGTGAAGATCACGGGCGCCGACGGCCACGACCTCTGGGGCGAGGTCTGAGCGGCATGACGCAAACCGCGCCGCAGATCCTCGCGTACGGCGAGGCGATGGTCGAGTTCAATCAGGCGACGCCGGGCCAGCCGCAGTATCTGCAAGGCTTCGGCGGCGACACCTCGAATTTCGCGATCGCGGCGGCGCGCCAGGGCGCGCACACCGGTTTCGTTTCGGCGGTCGGTAACGACCAGTTCGGGCGTCTGCTGCTCGATCTGTGGGCGCGTGAGGGCGTCGATACGGCGAACGTGCGTGTGAACGCCGACGCGCCCACCGGTGTCTACTTCGTCTCGCACGGCCCGAACGGCCACGCGTTCGACTATCTGCGCAAGGGCTCGGCGGCGAGCCGCTATGCTCCCGGCGATCTGCCGCGCGAGGCGCTGGCCGCCGCGCGCGTGCTGCATCTGTCGGGTATCAGCGTCGCGATTGGCGATGCGGCTTGCGACGCGGCGTTCGCGGCCATCGAACACGCGCGCGCAAGCGGCGTGCAGGTGAGCTTCGACACCAATCTGCGGCTCAAGCTGTGGCCGCTCGCGCGCGCCCGCGCGGTGATGACCGAAGTGCTGCGCGCGACCGACATCTGCCTGCCGAGTTGGGATGACGTCGCCGTGCTGACCGGACTGGATGACCGCGACGCCATCGTGGACCGGCTGCTGTCGCTGGGTTCGCGCGTCGTCGCGCTCAAGCTCGGCAAGGAAGGCGCGTATGTGGCGACGCCCAGCGAGCGCCGCCTGGTGCCGGGCCGCGTGGTCGCCGCCGTCGATGCAACGGGCGCGGGCGATTGCTTCGGCGGCGCCTTCATCGCGCGCATCGTGGCCGGCGACGATCCGTTCGCGGCCGCGCGCTACGCCAATGCGGCGGCCGCGCTGTCGACGCTCGGCTATGGCGCCGTCGCGCCGATTCCGCGCCGCGAAGACGTCGAGCGCACGCTGGCCGACGCCTGAGCGCGCGTTCTTCGCGCTTGCCAGGCGGGCGGCACACGAATCAGGGAGTGTGATGGAAGTATCGATTTCGAAAGACCCGAGCGGCGCGCGCCGTTCATCGAACGCGCCGCGCGCGTGGAGCCTGTTCGCGGCCTGCGTGCTCGCATTGCCGCTCGCGGCGTGTGCGGTGGGCGATGGCGGCGCGAAAGGTGCATCGGCAGGTGCGTCGGCAGGCTCGGCGATCATCAAGGTGCATTCGACGCTCAAGCCGAATCCCGAATTCGCGCACTATCCGCAGTACACCGGCACGCTCGGTAAGCGCGCGATCGTGATGCGGCTGGGCAAGAAGTCCGATCCCGACGATCCGAGCGGCATCCACGGCGAGTATCAGTTCACCGACACGGGCGAAGTGATCCTGATCGCGGGCGACCGCACCGGCCAGACGCTCGAAGCGGAAGAGTCGGACGACGGTACGCGCATCGTCGGCAACTGGGTTGGCACGTTTGCCGCCGACGGTTCTATCTCCGGCGATCGCATGGAAGTCGACGATTCGAATCCGCAGCCGTTCGAGTTGAAGCCCGTGGCGGCAGGCATGGCGGTGCCGTCGGCGGCGAGCCCGGCGGCGAAGGGCGCTCAGGCGGTCAACGGCGTCGGCAATGTGGTGACGGGCGAGTAAGCTGCGTCAGCGGGCGGATTCAATCGCCCTTTGTTCGATCGTGCGTCTCGGCCTGAACGGAACGTGTGCGCGCCACGCGCGTGATGCGCGTGACACGAGGCGCGTCGAGCGCCGTGCGCGGTTTCTTGCGCGCGCCCGTTCGTTTCGATGAAGCAACAGGCTGGCCGTGCAAGGTGGCCAGCCGCGTCAGTTCGCTTTCCAGCGTTGCGCGTTCGCGTTGCCATTGCGCTTCCTGCGCGAGCAGGGCGTCGAGACGGCCCTGCGCGTCGCGCAGTGCATTCGTCTGCTGTGCTTCCTGCGCGCGCGCCGCGCCCAATTCACTCACCAGTTGTTCGTTGCGCTGCTGCGCGCCCGCCGCCAGCGCGTCCGCACGCCTGCGCTCTTCGCGGGCTTCGCTGATCTGCTGCATCATGTGCTTCTGCACGCCTTCCATGCGCTGCGTCGCCTTGTCGAGTTCGGACTGAAAGGCGGCGTCGCGCGCTTCCTGCGCCGACTGCATGGCCGCAATGGCGTGTTCGTGCGCCGTCCGTTGTTCTTGTGCGCGCGTTTCAGCCTGCGTGCGCTCCGCGTCGCGCTGGGCTTCGAGCGCCGCCGCGCGCGTGCCCGCTTCGTTCGCGCGCGCCTCGGCGGCGTCTAGCTGCGCCTTGAGCGCCGCGATCTGCTCGTTGCTCGCGCCGAGTTCCACGTCGCGCAGACGCAGATACTCCAGCGCCTCGTCGCGCGCTTTCTCGGCCTGCGCCGCTCGCGCTTCGGCTTGCGCGCCAGCCTGTTCCAGTTCCCCGACACGCGCGTCGTACACCTTTTCCCCATGCTCCACGGCGACGGTCCACGCGGCCAGCATCGCGTCCGCGACGGAGGGCGGTAGTTGCGAGGCGAGGGCGTCGCCGCGCGTTTTCTCGTCCTTCCATTGCTTGAGTTCGTCGTTGATCGTCGTGCGGCTGCCTTGACGGATTTCCGCGTAAATCAGGTCGACGGTCAGCTCATGCGGTCGTTTTCCGGCGGCGACGAGGCGAGACGCGGTTTCACGCGTGCGCAAACGGGTATCGCTGATACGGGACATGGTGTTTTCGGCAGGAGAGCGGGGGATAGGTCTTAATCTTAATGTATATCCACGTATAACGTTATATGTATAACGATTAAGCATAGAAATTTACGATAACTCCTATAATCGAAAGTATCGATGCTGTACGCTCACGAAATCGCTCGAAACCGCTTGCTCCGTCGATGTCGCAAGAACTCGTAGACCCCGAAGATCACGCCAGCGCCGCCGCTTTCCTCCCTTTGCCCGCCTTGCCGCCCGCGCTCGATGGCCGCGATGGTGTGAACCGGGCGCGCGGCGGCATCGCGCAGACGGCCGCGCGTAACGACGTCGAAGCCGTACGCCTCTGGCTCGCGGAATACGCCGGGTCGCCGCACACGCTGCGCAGCTATCGCAAGGAAGCGGTGCGCCTGATGCTCTGGAGCACCAACAAGCTGGGCAAGCCGCTGTCGAGCCTCACGCGCGAGGATTTCGTGCTCTACGAGCAATTTCTCGCCGCGCCCAGCGCCGACTGGGCCGATCCCGAGCGGCCGCGAAGAGGGCGCGAGCGCCGCCTGTTCGACGGACCGCTCGCGCCGCGCAGTCGCCGTCAGGCGCTCGGCATCCTCGGCGGCCTGTTCAATTACCTCGTTGCGGCGGGCTATCTTGCGGGCAATCCGCTCGCGCTGCGGCGTTCGCGCATGCCGCAAGCCGCGCGCAGCCGCCGCGTCGAGCGCTATCTCGATCAGGCACTGTGGCAGCAGGTGCTCGATGGCATCGACGCCTTCCCGCAAGACACGCCGCGCGAGCGCCAGCATTACGAGCGCTGCCGCTGGCTGATTCGCTTCCTGTACCGCACGGCGCTGCGCGCGAGCGAAGCGGCGCAGGCGCGCGCGGGCGACTTCGAGCGTCGGCGTGGACGCTGGTGGCTGCGCGTGGTGGGCAAGGGCGGCGTGGAAGGCGACGTGCCCGCGAGCGACGAATTGATGGCCGATTTCGCGCGCTACCGCGCCTTTCACGGTTTGCCGGGCATGCCCGCGCCGGGCGAAACGCGCCCTGTAGTGCTGGGCGTCGCGGGCAACGACGAGCGGCCGCTGACGTCCACGGCGGTCTATCTGATCGTGAAGACGGTGTTCCGCCGCGTCGCGGAGCGCCTTGAAGCCGACGATCCGGCCGGCGCCGACACGCTGCGCCGCGCTTCCACGCACTGGCTGCGCCACACCGCGGCGACGCATCAAGCCGACGCCGGCACCGATCTGCGCTACATCCAGAAGAATCTGCGTCACGCGTCGATCGAAACCACCGGCCTCTATCTGCACGCCGACGACGACGCGCGCCACGAACGCACCACCGCCGCCCCGAATATGCCGCCAGGCGACATCGCCCGATGAGACCGCCGCACGCCGGTGTTAATCTTCGGGATACGTCGCGCGCGCCGCCAGCCGGTCCGGCCGCGCGTCTCGCCTTTTGACGCACTAACGACGCATCAACGACGCACCAACGCATCACTCCCGATATGACGAAACCCGACTCCCGCCGCACGGTGCAGACGCAGATCCTGCATCCGCAAGACGATCTCACCCCCGGCTTCGAATCGTTCGCGGCGCCCGTCACGCGCGCCTCGACCGTGGTCTTTCCGGACCTCGCGTCCGTGCGCGCGCTCGACTGGCGCAACGACGCGCAATGGCGCTACGGGCTGCACGCCACGCCCACGTCCACGATGCTCCAGCACCGGATCGCCGCGATCGAAGGCGGCGAGCACGCGCTGCTGCAGCCTTCCGGTCTCTCGGCGATCTCGAACGTCTATTTCGGCCTCCTGAAGAGTGGCGACGACGTGCTGATTCCCGACAACGTCTATTCGCCGAACCGCGATCACGGCGACTGGCTCGCGCGTGACTTCGGCATCACGGCGCGTTATTACGATCCGATGGTCGGCGCGGGCATCGCCGAGCTGATCCAGCCGAACACCAAGCTCATCTGGATCGAAGCGCCCGGTTCGGTGACGATGGAAGTGCCGGACGTGCAAGCCATCACGGCAGCGGCGCGCGCGCGCAACGTCATCACGGCGATCGACAATACGTGGTCGGCGGGTCTCGCTTTCAAGCCCTTCGATCACGGTATCGACATCTCGGTGCAGGCGCTCACGAAGTACCAGTCGGGCGGCAGCGACGTGCTGATGGGCGCGACCATCACGCGCGACCGCGATCTGTATCTGAAGCTCAAATCGGCGCGCATGCGTCTGGGTATCGGCGTGTCGTCGGATGACTGCTCACTCGTGCTGCGCGGCCTGCCGAGCATGAAGGCGCGTTTCGAAGCGCACGACCGCAGCGCGTTCGCGCTCGCGACGTGGCTCAAGTCGCGCAGCGAAATCGCCGCAGTCCTGCATCCGGCCTTCGAGGACTGTCCCGGTCACGCGTTTTTCCGGCGCGATTTCACGGGCGCGGGCGGCCTGTTCTCGGTGGTGTTCGACGAACGCTACAGCGCGGCACAGATCGACGCGTTCTGCGAAGCGCTCGACCTGTTCGCGCTCGGCTGGAGCTGGGGCGGGGCGAACAGCCTCGCGATGCCGTACGACATCGCGTCGATGCGCAGCGCGGCGCAGTGGCCGCATCGCGGCACGCTGGTGCGCTTCTATATCGGCCTCGAAGACGAAGCGGATCTGCGCGCCGATCTCGAACGCGCGCTCGCGACGCTGGCTTGATGGGCGCGTGAATTGAGTTCGCGCGCTCAGTTGGAGCACGCGAACGACAAAGCAAAACGGCCGCTCGCCGTCCCGTGGGACGCGAGCGGCCGTTTCAGTTTGAGCCGTGCCGGGGGAAATTCAGCGCAGCGTTCGTGCGAGTCAGTGCAGCTTCAACAGCCCGTCGAGCCCGACGAAGTTGAACGCGACGCTCGCCGCTTCGCGCACCACCGGCTTGGCGCGGAACGCCACCGACAAACCGGCTTCGGCCATCATCTTGAGGTCGTTCGAACCGTCGCCCATCGCGATCGCGCGGCGCGGTTCGATACCCAGTTGCGCGCAGGTTTCGACCACCGTGCGCGCCTTCACATCCGCATTGACGATCTCGCCGACCACGCGGCCCGTGAGCTTTCCATCGACGATTTCCAGCGTGTTCGCGCGCGTGAAATCGAGACCCAGACGCGCCTTGAGGCGCTCGGTGAAGAACGTGAAACCGCCCGAGACCAGCAGCGTTTTCAGGCCGGCCGCACGTGCGCCCGCGAGCATGGTTTCCGCGCCCGGCGAGAGTTGCAGACGCTCTTCGTAGACGCGTTCGAGCGCGCTCGCGTCGAGGCCCTTGAGCAGCGCCACGCGGCGCGTGAGGCTCTCGTTGAAGTCCTTGATCTCGCCGCGCATCGACGCTTCGGTGATCGCCGCGACTTCGGCTTTCAGGCCGCAGAAGTCCGCGATTTCGTCGATGCATTCGATCGTGATGAGCGTCGAATCCATGTCCATCGCGACGAGGCCGAAATCGGCCAGCGTGCGGCCCGCTTCAACGAACGCGTAGTCGAGCTGGTGTGTGCCGCAGTAGACGTCGAGATCGGGGCGCTGCGCGGGATCGGCGTTGTCGATGCGCAGCGCGCAGGCGTCGATCGGCGTAAGGCGGCTGCCGCGCGCGAGCGCGAGGAGCGGCTTGTGGTGTTCGGCTTGCAGCGGGGCGGGACTCTGGATGACGAGGTTCATGACGTGAGCGGCGCGGACCATGCACGGGCGCCGGATGCCCGAAAACGGCGAAAATCGAAAAAGGGCGCGAAGGCGGGCCTGGCGGCTGCCGCGCGCGGCGAATGAATGCCGGATTGTACCGTTTCGGGGCGCGCGAGCGGCCGCCTCGCGTGTAAGCGTCGAGGCGCGACGGTACGTGGCGGCGCGCGCCCGCGCGGCCCGGACGCCCGATGCGGCGGCGCAATGCGGCCTGGCGCACAGCTTTCAGCGACGAAAGCGAGCTTTCGAGGCACAATGACTGCACGTGCGGCGTCCGACGGGGGCGGCCGCCGCGTGCCGTCAACCGTACGTGTCGCGACTCGCGTCGCGCGATGCGTCGCATGCGCCACCGCGCAAGGGGACCCGGTATGCAGGACGCTCTCAAGGCCGAATCGGCTTCGTCGACATCATCGACACCCACCCGAACGCCGATCGGCGTCCGGGCCCAGGCTCCGGACGCCAGTGCACTGGCCTCGCATCCCGCGTCCACGCCCCGCGCACCGCGTGCCACCGCGCCGCGCACGCGCTCTGGGCGAGCTTCCACCACCGGCGAAGTCGCCGGCATCCGCATCACCCGCGCGCGTCGCGTGATCGACGTGCAAAGCGGCATCCGCAAACTCGACCTCGTACGCTACTACGCGCGCGTCGCGCCCTTGTTGCTGCCGCATCTGCGCGACCGTCCCGTTTCGCTCGTGCGCGCGCCGCAAGGTCTCGCCGGCGAGACGTTTTTTCAGCGTCACAGCGCGCGCGCGCCGATCGAAGGCGTCACCCAGCACGAAGGTCTCGATCCCGGCCATCCGGCGATGCTCAGTATCGATACGCTCGAGGCGCTCGTGCAGGTTGCGCAGATGGACACGATCGAGCTGCATACCTGGAACGCGCTCGCGAGCGACGTCGAGCAACCCGACCGCGTGGTGTTCGATCTCGATCCCGATCCGGCGCTCGGCTGGGACCGCGTGATCGAGGCCGCGCAACTCACGCGCGGCGTGCTCGCCGATCTCGGGCTCGAATCGTTCTGCAAGACGAGCGGCGGCAAAGGGCTGCACGTGATCGTGCCTGTCGTGCCGGGTACGAGCTGGGACGAGTCGAAGGCGTTCTCGCGCGCCGTCGCGCAGCGTCTTGCGTCGGGCTGGCCCACGCAGTTCACGGCGACGATGAGCCCGGAGCATCGCAAGAAGAAGATCTACGTCGACTATCTGCGCAATGCGCGCGGTGCCAGCACGGCGGTCGCGTGGGGCGTGCGCGCGCGGCCCGGCATGGGCGTATCGGTGCCGATCGGCTGGGATGAGCTGACGCAGACGACGGGCGGCGCGCAATGGTCGCTCGCCGAGCTCGATGTGCTGCGCGCACGGATGGCGCAGGTTAGCCGCGCGGATCCGTGGGCCGCTTACGCCGGCGTGCGCCAGGCGGTGACGAGCGAACTGACGCTGCGGCTGGAAGAGGGCGGCGCGTAGCGTGTTCCCGCGCGCCCGTTCGTGTGCTGTCGAACGCGGCCGGGCGCGCTGTTCACGTGCTTACGCTACCGCACGCTTTTTTCGACTTCCGCGCCCGCATCCCAATACGGCGGATCGCCGAAATGCTCGCCGAGAAACTCCACGAACGCGCGGGTTTTCGGCGGCACGAACGCGCGGCTCGGATAGACGGCCCAGATCGCCGTGGTTTCGGCGAGCGGGTAGCTGTCGAGCACGCTCACGAGCGCGCCGCTGCGCAAATGCGGCGCGACATCCCACGTCGATTTGAGTGCAATGCCGAAGCCCGCCAGCAGCGCGTCGCGGATCGCTTCGCCGTTGTCGGTGACGAGTCGCCCGTCCACGCGCACCGTGAGCGGCCCGGCGGGCGTGACGAACGCCCAGTCGCGCTGATCCCCGAGTATCACGCACTCGTGGCGCGCCAGATCGGACGGATGATGCGGCGTGCCGCGCTCCGCGAGATAGGCGGGCGACGCGCAGATCACGCGCCGGTTCACCGCGAGCCGCCGGGCCACCAGCGTCGAATCCTTGAGTGCGCCGATGCGGATCGCGACGTCGATACCCGCGTCGACGAGATCGACGACCTGATCGGTCAAACGCAAGTCGACGCTGACACCCGGATAGCGGCGCAAGAATTCGGCGATCACGGGCGAAACATGCTGACGCCCGAACGACGAGGGCATCGATACGCGCAACCGGCCTTGCGGCGCGGCGTGCGCGCGTCCGACG
>NZ_JAAGPN010000187.1:0-16078 GCF_017104805.1 Paraburkholderia sp. Ac-20347
TTCGCCAGGTCGATGCCGATCGTTGTAATCTCCATGGTGGGCGCTCCCGCTGTTCGAGTGGTTGACGACACTTCCACTCTGGCACATCAATGCCTTTATAGGTGGGGGCGTCCATCCCATTGCTTACGGTATATCTCTCACCCTTTGGCCCGATCCCGCAGCACTTCGCATGGCCCAGACATCGCATGGCCGTGGCAAGCCATCGCACCCCTGCTCAAGGAATGCCTCACCACTTGGCGTAGTCGGAGTACCGCCGCCGCAGTCAATGACGCTTATCTAAAACGATAACTGTTTTTGCTGGCTGCATAGCTTACGCGTCTCACCTGACAGGGTTCAAATTACTTCTTTCGGTTAGAGTATCGCCCCCAAATCTCAATGATTAGAAGCACGGCTCCAAAAATCATGGTAGCCCAGGCAACAAAATAAAATGTGCCTTTAAAGTTCTTAAAATTAACTAATCTGACAATGATGTGAGTTAATAAAATAATAAAATAAGCGAATAGCACCGACGCTTGTCGGTTTCTGTATGGCACATTTAGTCGATCTTTTTTGAATAAAAAAATCATGATCTTCAGTCTCCAGATAACTATATCCAGATGAGAATCTAGGTTGAAGTAGCTTTGTCGCAATTCTTCCCACAGGTCGCGCGGAGCACGTCAGCAGGCGTCATCGCAGACCGTTGATAATACCGCAGAGCCAGCGCAAGCGCCGATTATGACCGCGGTGCAAGGAATAGTGAGTGAACCTAACGTTATTGCGGACCCGACAACGCATTCTGCGCTAACGGCGGCGCAGACGCCGCTTCCCAGGCCATTACAAGTGGACACGCAGGCGAGAGAAGTGCCGCCACCGGTTGGGGCAGAGTTGCAATTTCCGCTCTGGCATCCAGTGCCGCAGTACTCGCTCGTTGTCCCGCACCAGCCGTAACCGCTGCAGCACTGATCTCCAGGACAAAGGTCGCCATTACTCTGAGTTCCGCATTGTTGCGAAAAAGCAGCGTTGGTCTGCAGCATGAAAAAACAAATTATTGACCAGAATGCGATATTTTTTATATTAATTCTCTGTGCAATCATGTTTTTGCCTTTTTGTGATGTATGCTAGAGATGCGGTCGAAAAAATTGAAACTCTCTGTGAGATTGATTTTAAGAAATATCGGTTTTTCGACGATCTATCGAAAGCGTTGCAACTCAGGGTCATCAACTGATTGAAGTTTCATTGATAGCATATAAGGAAGTGTAGATAACTTTGGCATACCCTGATGACTTGCGAGATGCCCTTGGGCGTCACGAAATAGAATGGTCGGAGTGCCCTGAAATCCAATTTTGTCGAACAAATCTTTATTTTCTCTCAAAATTTTTCGATCTTTTTCTGAGATGATATTTTCTGGTAAAATCCCACCGGATTCATTTTTTTCAGAGAAATTTATTTCCAGTGCAGCCAGCAATTTTGCTCCGTCTTCTGAATCGAGAAGTGCTGCAGCTTTGCCAGCGGAATCGGGTTTGAGGAATCCCATGGGAATCCAATGTACTTGCAATCCTGCAGCTTCGTACGGCTGAAGCGCCTTCCATGCGAGATGGCAAAAAATGCAATTGGGATCCATGAATACGTAAATTTTTGATTTTACATTTCTCCCGGTAGCTCCCTCGACGATAGCGGGGGCCTCTTTTATCATGTTTTCGTATTTATTCAGATCGACTTTCGTTCCATATTTCTCCAGGTATTGCGCACTCAGATCGCTGCCGTCTCCGTCTAGAATTCGTCCCGTTATTAGAATATTGTCATGCCCTTTTGGCGTATAAACGAGCATGTTTTCCCCGGGGCGAGAGGATAGGACATATCCGGTTAAATCTCCTGCAGCGGGGAACACACTAACGACCTTCAATCCTCCGACCTCAGCTTTAGTGACAGCAGTTGGCACCGATGCGACGGTTGCTTCAGCTGCCGATGTACCGGTGGAGTTATTTTCTGTATCAGCGAGAGCGTAGAAATTAAATATGACACCCGCGACGAAGAGAACTGGATAAGATAATTTTTTTATTAATCGCATGACGTTGGTCGTTATGGGTAAATGTTTAAGTGTTCGACATGCCCAGTTTTGCTATTTAGACTATATCTAGAAAATCCTAATTTTCAGTAGATACTAGATCAAAACAAAGTAGTGCGGGGGGATATTTTTATTGATTTTTTAAATCGCAATTTTTTTCTAGAAAAACTCGATAATTTAAAATGCCATCACGCTTGATTGATTTGCTTTGGAAATGGAATCCAGTGAGATTTGCCTATCTGGATGCACCCCCGGATTGCAATCGGTTTTTGCATGTAGATCGACAGGTGTCAACATCGGGCGTAATTTCCCCAGAAACCTCGAAGTAAATTTCCCCATCCTGTGTGTTTGCGGTGATCAGCCGCTAAATGGTCAGGTGAGCTCTTTTGGGGGCGAGCCGGTTCGACGGGGGCTGGATTCAGCGACGATGGCCGGTTGCGCAGTTGGTCAGGTAGCGGTCGGCATGTTCGCGCAGTCGATACGACGAGCCCTCGATCTGTACCACAATCGCGTGATGCAGCAATCTGTCGCTCAGACAGTTGCTGATGGGCATGCTCGATCACGTTCGGGAGATTCGATCGCAAGATCACTGCGATGGAAGCACAGATCCGTCGATGGCACCGGGCACGCGTAGCATGCTGCCTGCGTTTCGATGCCCAGGCAGCAGTGATGTCCGTCGCCGTCCCTCCAGCACGCCCGGCAAGCACCGGCGCCAGCGTTGCTTCGATTGATGCCCATGGCAAGCGCGTAGCGAGCACTGCCATCTGGCTTCGCAGACCGAGCTATGAGTCAGTTGCCCTTATCCCGGCACCGGTCATTCGTCGGCGAGTGCCTTCACAGGGTCAAGGCGCGCAGCCTTCAATGCCGGATAGGAACCGAAAACGATGCCTGCCACGCTCGACACCACCAGCGCCATGACGATCGAGTCAATTGAGAAAATCATTTCGAGTTGCGGAATTCCGGCTGAGAGCTTGCCGGCCACATAGGCTAGCCCAAGCCCCACCACGCCGCCGCACACACAGACGTAGATTGCCTCGAACAGAAATTGCAGCAGGACTTCCACACGACGTGCCCCGATCGCGATGCGTACGCCGATCTCGTTCTTTCGCTCGGATACCGACGTCAGCATCATGTTCATCACGCCAACGCCCGCGACGACAAGCGCTATCGCCGACATTGAGCCGATCAGCCACTCGAGCTTGTCATTGGTCGACAGTATCGTAGCCCGAATCGTGTCAGTATCGTAAATGTGGAAATCCATCGCCTGGTGACGCCGGACCATGAGACTGGTCAGCGACGTCAGCAAGCCGGTCTCGACCGCACCTGCGGTGGGCCGCACGATGACTTTGTCCAGATCGGCGGCGGGGTTGACGCGTTCGAGGTAAGCAGTGTAGGGCATCCACATGGTCGGTGACGGATTCGCTGCCAGCCCCGGTCCCGGCCTGGTGACGCCGATCACCAGACATTGGATCGCCCCGACGATGACAAGACGGCCCACGGCGGTGCCGTGCCCAAACAGATTGTTGCGCGCCGCCGTGTCGAGCACGACTTCGGGTGTCGCGCGCTGAATTGCCCGTCTGCCGAAAAAGTGGCCTTCGGCCATCGTCACCTGATTGACAGCTGGGTAGGTACTGTCGACGCCATTCAGGGTACCGTTAACCGTTGCCAGATCCGAGCGCATCAGTTGCGCGCCGCTCACCAACGGTGTCGCACTGTCGACTCCATCGTGCCTCGCAATGGCTGTGAGATCGTCCATCGTAATTGGACGAACGAGTTGCTGCGCCGCCGCCTCGAGAAAGCGCTCCGGAAAGACTTCAATCGTATTAGATTGGACACCCTGAAGCGAATTGATGATTCTTTGGCGCGATGCTTCGCCGATCGCGCTCGAACACACTACTGCAGCAACACCGATCGCGATGCCAAGCACCGTCAGGAACAGGTGCATCCGACGACGATTGACTGACGTAAGAGCGAAGCGCACGAGCGGCAGGAAGCGAAGGCGGTGTTGCGGCGCGACGGTGCTTGCCGAAGCGCTCGCCCAGCGAGGGCCATCGTGAGGCTTGCTGTCCGACTCGCATACCACCGCGTCACCAGTTGGCCCGGCACTATGCACGGTGCAAACGTCGGAGACGACCTTTCCATCTTCGATCGTCACCACACGCCCAGCATGTCGAGCGACGGCGGGATCGTGCGTCGCGAAGACAATCGTGTGGCCAGCAGCGTTCAGTTCGCCGAGTGCCTGCATGAGCCGCTCGCCATTTTTTCGATCGAGTGCGCCGGTTGGCTCATCGGCGAGGATGATCTGGCCGCCGTTCATGAGCGAACGCGCGATGCTCACGCGTTGCTGCTGACCGCCGGAGAGTTCCGCTGGCCGGTGCAGTAGTCGTTCGGCAATCCCGAAGCGTTCCGCCAATACGGCAACGCGCTCGCGCCGCGCGCTCGCGAACGTGCCAGCGTAGATGGCGGGCAACTCGATGTTCTCGAACGCGGTGAGCCCGGCAAGCAGATGGTATTTCTGAAAAATGAAGCCAAAGTAGTGGCGTCGGATGGCGGAAAGTTCGTCGTGACCGAACGTGGCGATATGTAGGCCTTCGATGGCATATGTACCGCGCGTTACCCGGTCTAGACAACCGATGACATTCAGCAGCGTGCTCTTGCCCGAGCCCGAACTGCCGACGATCGCGACCATTTCTCCTGCGTCGATGCGCAGCGAAACGTCGTCGAGCGCGCGCAGTACGTTACCGCCCTTCAAATACTCACGCGAAACGTGTTCGAGTTCGAGCACGGGAATCAGCGTGCCGGATACATCATGCGTCATGTTACCGACCCTTCGGCGTCGAGGGTGCTCCGGCGAGTTCGACCTTCGTGACGACCCGCGCGTCTGGCCGGAGTCCGTCCAGAATCTGTATGACGTTGCCGTTGTCGATGCCGATCGTTACCTCCCTGAGCTGCGGCTTGCCGTGATCCAGCACCTGCACAAAGCCCTTCTGGCCGCCGGGGAGGACGTTGACCAGTTCAGATGGGAGTGCGATCGCATCGGAGGCGGATGCGACTCTCATACTGACCCTGGCTGTGGTGCCGAGCCTCAACTGCGTGTCGGGATCGTCAACGCCGATTACCACATCGAAAGTGACTGCGCTCGGCTGTTTCTGTGACGAGAGCGAGCTTTGGGTATCGAAATCGCGCGGGGCGGGTGCGACGGAACGGACGGTGCCGTGATATTCACGGCCGCCCCCGAGCAGAACGATCGACACCTTTTGTCCGAGCCTGACCTTGCGGACGTCGATCTCGGACACTGCAGTTCTGACGATCAGCTTGTTTGGATCGGCTAGCATCACAATGTTCGGCGTCTCCTGATTTGCATTGACGGTTTGTCCCCGAACCGACAATACGGCGACGACAACGCCTTCGCTTGGTGCGCGGATTTTGGTGTAACCGAGCGAGACCTGAGCGGTGTTGACGGCGATCTGATCCACGATACGTTGCTCTTGCAACGATCGAAGCGTTCCCTGCGCGGCCTTATAGACCAGCCTCGCATTGTCCATGTCCTGTTGCGATCCCGCGTCGCTCCCGGCAAGCCTGCGTGTGCGATCGAATGCGATGCGGTCCTGCTCGAGGGTCGCCGTCTCCGATGCGATCTGGCCGTCGAGCGAGGCGAGCGTCGCGCGCGCGGTATTCAACGCGTCGATCTGCGTCGCGCTGTCTATCTCCGCAATCATTTCGCCTTTCTTGACGCGGTCGCCGAGCGTAACACCCATCGTCTTGATTTCGCCTGACACCTGCGCACCTACGTTGACGACGTTCGAAGAGTCGATTGTGCCGGTGGCGAGGACTACATCGGCAATCGCGCCTCGCGTTACCGGAATCGTGAGGTAGCGAAACGCTGGCTTCGCGACTCGATGCGAGACGTAAAAGTATCCGCCTGCGATCGATACCAAAGCGATCAATGATATAGCGACTACTCCACTACGTCGGGAGATTTTCACGGACACGTCTACATTTTACTTGTTTAAACGAAAACGATCAGGCGCTGCCCGGTGATTGATGCAGGCGTCCAGCGCTCCTCCAGGCTGATAAGCTTGCAGAAGATAACGTATCGGCGTCGCGATGGTCAACGGATGGTATTCTTTTCCTGATAAAAATGATAACGCCGTCATTGAATACCATTAAAGTTCCATCATTGGAAAATAATCCTAAATCAAGTATCGAAATTGAAATTTGAATATTTCGCTTGCTTTATGGGTTTGGCCTTCGTACGATGATTCGCGCAAGTATTGCGCACAGGTGTCGCATAAAGCGCGGGCGAAATACCCGCGACGAGGAGCTCGAACGCCAACCATATCAAAAAAATCGGAGTATCTGTTCCATGATGCCGGGTGCATGCTTCAGAAGTTTCGTCTTCAGCTTCGCCTGCCTCGTCGGATCGACTTTCCTGTTCAGTAGTTGCGCATCGCTGAATCAATCGACCTACGAACGTCCCCAGTTGTCCTTTGCGCCGAATTGGTACGGTTCGGCATCGAAAGGGATGCTATCTGCGTTGCCGTCATGGTGGGTGGCATTTGGCGACCCCGCGCTCAATCACCTTGTCGACAAGGCGATGAAAGCAAATCGAGATCTTGCAACCGCAGTCCTGAGTTTGCGTCAGGCAAAATTGCAGGTTGACATTGCCCGGGAACAGGGCTATCCAACGCTCGCGGCAGGGATCAGTTCCTCCGTCTCGCGCAGTTTCAAGGCGCCGAAGACGACCACTCACGAAGCAGGCACTTCTCTGTCGGTTTCCTGGCAGCTCGATCTGTGGGGAAACATTGCAGACCAGGTCGATGCTGCCGAATGGGAAGCGCGCGCCACCGATCAGGACAGATTCGCGGTCGCCATGACGGTCAGTTCCGAGGTGGCCGACGATTATTGGCAGCTCGCACTTATCGCCGACCAGATCGATCTGAATCGTAAGACCATCGAATATGACGAGCAGACATTGCGCCTCGTGCAGTGTCGTCATGATATTGGTGTCGCAACGGCGATCGACATTCTTGCGGCGAAGCAGACGCTGAGTGCCGCGGAGCGAAACCGGAGCGAACTCGAGAACGAGCTGGTCCAGACTTCGAATTCTCTTTCGATTCTGGTGGGCGATCCCGTCGGAACGGCGTATTCCGTCGAGGCACGCGTTCTGAACCAGACGCCGCCGGATATTCCGGTTGGCGTACCCGCTGACATACTGTCTCGAAGACCGGACGTCAAAGCGGCGGAACTCCGGCTAAGGGAATCCCTGCGCGACGTCGACGTGACACGCACCAGCTTCTATCCGACATTGGGCTTGACCGGCGCCGGCGGTACGTCGAGTGAAGCGCTCCGCAATCTGTTGCAGAATCCAGCGGGTTCGATTGTGGCGTCGATCGCGTTTCCATTTCTGGATGCGTGGACAATGAATTCGCAGATAGCATCTTCACGGATTTCCTACGACGAGCAGGTCGTCGCGTTCAAGAGGAGCTTCTATCAGGCTTTGGTCGACGTTGAGAATGCGCTGTCGTCAGTCGGCGATTACAACGCACAAATCGTCCAGCTTCAGCAAGCGGTGGAGTATGCAAACGAAAGCAAACATGCTTATGCGATGCAGTACGAGGTCGGCACGGTACCATTGCAAACACTACTCGATGCAGACGAAGCTGCACACAATGCGGTATCGTCACTATCCAGTGCGCGTTACCGCTTGGTTGTGAGCGAGGTCGCGCTGATGGTCGCGCTCGGTGGCACGGTCGACCTGCCGCAATGACCGTCGGCTAGCCGGGACAGGAGAATTAAGCCGCTACGCTTTCGCCGTTGGTGTGCACCGTTTGCGCTTTATCGATCGTCAGCGTTTGCAGATCTGCATCGTAGGACACGGCATATTGCGAAAACCGCCGTAGTGCCGCGTCGCTTGATAGCACGAGGCACAGCGTGACGCGTCTAACTGCACGGCCCGAGTCATCGATCGTGATTACACGTTCATATTGCGTACATCGGAAGTCTGGAGTATCCGCTGGGTGTGCAGGTAAGGCATAGGCTAGTACGACGCCCCATGACACTACCCGAGCGATCTGAGGCACGAGACGAAGAAGATGCGTTTTCATGGCCGTCATGTCGAATGAGTGGAGGATTCTGGGAGGGGGCAGAATTTCCGTGTTCAAGGCGGGGTTGAGATTTACACGGATGGCCGAACGAATCGGTCCGCGTAGAGGATAGCGAATTGGTTCATCGCTGTCTTCCAGTCGTGAGCGGCACGCCCCCAGTCGGCGGTGATATTGCGCAGCGCCAGCCAGATCAGTTTCGTTGCTGCGTCATCGGTCGGGAAGTGCCCCCGGGTCTTGATGATCTTGCGTAGCTGCGAGTTGATGTTTTCGATGGCGTTCGTCGTGTAGATCACCTTGCGCACGCCCGGCGGGAACGCAAAGAACGGAATTACGCGATCCCAGGCGTTGCGCCACGCCGCGCTAACCGGCGGGAATTTCTGGCCCCACGGGCCTTCGGCAAACGCATCAAGTTCGGCTTGCGCGGCTTCAGCGCTCGGCGCGGTGTAGATCGGGCGAATCGCAGCGGCCAGCAATCTGCGGTCTTTCCAGCTCGCGTAATCGAGGCTGTTACGAATCAAATGCACGATGCAGGTTTGCAGCGTCGTGGCCGGAAACACGGCGGCCAGCGCTTCAGGCATACCCTTGAGGCCGTCCGTCACGGCAATCAGGATGTCGCCTACGCCGCGCATTTTCAGGTCGTTGAAGACCTTCATCCAGAACTTGGCACCCTCGGTGTTCTCGATCCACAGGCCCAGAATGTCGCGCGTGCCGTCGGGCAGAATGCCCGGCGCCAGACAGACGGCCTTGTTGCGTACAACCGCGTCTTCGCGCATCTTCACGCGCAGCGCGTCGAAGAACACGCCGGATACATCGGTTCGAGCGGTCGGGCCTGCCACGCGGTGACTTCGGCCATCACTTCATCAGTGACCTAACTGATGAACTCGGGCGAGACCTCGGTCGCGTATTGCTCTTGCAGGAAGCCCTGAATCTCGCGCACGGTCATGCCCCGGGCATACATGGAGACGATCCTGTCGTCGAAGCCCGTAAAACGTCGTTCGTGTTTGGAAATCAGCAGCGGCTCGAAGCTGCCGTCGCGGTCACGCGGCACCTCGATGCGGATCGGGCCGTCTTCGGTCAGGACCGTCTTGGCGCCCCTGCCGTTGCGCTGGTTCGTCACGCTGGCCGGCTTGGCAGCGCCAGGCGCGTAGCCGAGATGATGATTCATCTCGCCGCCCAGCGCCCGTTCGATCAGCGCCTTCTTGAGGGCGAGCGTCGCGGCGTTGATGACTTCGGCCGTCATCGGGCCGTTGCCAAATTGTTCGAGTAGTTCAGCGGAAATTACCGGTAGCTCTACCGACGCGGTCTTCGGTTTGCGAGGCATAGGTTCTCCTGGGGAGGATCATATGTCTTGAACACGGAAATTCTGACACCCCCGGGGAATAGCACCGACTGTCTAGCTTGAAGTATTTCGATCTGAGTCATTTCCGGCGCTGATATGCACGCCCACCGATCGCCTGACCTCGCCACGCCGGTGGACCATCCCACTTGATCGTAATTCCCGCTCCGGACAGTTTTTCCAGTACATCGATATTTGCAGCCAGTGGTAACAAAGGCTCCCATCCGCAGTATTCGATGATTGCCTGAGCAGCGTATAGTCCTACACCGGACAGAACGACAGCTTCGAACATCGGCGCTGCGTCTCCCCGTGCGCTCAGCACGGCATATGCCCACCACAACCGCCTTGCCCGGAAGTGCCACGTTGACTCCCGGTTGTCGGCAACCCGCTTGAGCGTGCGTGGATATCGTTCGCGGTGCCGGGGGGTGTCCACGACAGACACAGGCAGCGCTGCGAGCAAACGCTCCTTCGTTACCTGTTGTGGTTTGCCGGACCGGGCAAGTAATTCGGCGGCGGCCGTGTCAATGTGCGCTGCAAAACGCTCGTCATCCGGTGACGCAGTTTCTGCAGACGATCTTCGGCGCGCTCCGTCCGTTGTCGGCGCTGAGAGCGTTTCAATAAGCCATTTCCGGTCATGCTCGTAGAGCCACGATGTGATGCGATTCACTCTGCGCCACAGGTCTTCGAGCGTCGTTTTCGGATCTTTTGATAGCTCGTCCCGTATCCGGCCTCGGTGCGCTGCACGTGGTGTGGATGGAGGCGACGCCACAGAACGCCCGGAATGAGACTCGGCGGCCCTCGTGCCGCGAACTGCATCCTCATCGGACACTCGTTGCAGGGCCCGCGCAAACTTGTCTCGCGTACCAAAAAGATACATCGCCAGCAGCAGGTGCCGGGTAATTGGCATATCCCAGGTGGTGTTGTCGCCACCTGTCAAGCGTATCCAGAAGCTCATCCTCCTTAAGGCGAATGCCGGATCTACCGCGGAAAGAAACGCGTCACCCAATTCTCCGATCAAGTGTGCCTGGAACGCTTTCGCCTGTACCTGCGATCCCCATGCAAAGCCCAATTCACGAATACGGTTCTGATACGCAGCACGAAGGCGAAAGCGACCTACCTGACCCAATGGGCAATTAAGCAGATCGTGGGCAAAACACGCGTAGTCATGCATGACCCGCAGGTCCGACGCACTCGTGTCTTCCGCCCCTGCCACGCGCCAGCCACAGTGGCAAGCGTGCCACGGTTGGCGCAGCAGGCGTGCGCGAAACTGGAACGGTCGACGACATTGAGGGCAACTCGACAGCAAACGCCCGCTGTGTCGCCAACAGACGCTGACGCCCGGCACGTGGTGAGCACGATGCCAGTAACCCATGCCAAACACATGGACGTCCTCTTTCACGCAGGCTGGACACAACCGTGCTTCTCCGTGATGCCCGACCACGCGACGAGGTAGTCGACTCACCATGGCGCCAATGTCTGTGGTAGTGGATTGTGGCCCTTCGGCGAGAAATGGCTCGAACAGCGGCCAAAGGGTATTCTGTTCCAGAAGCTTTAGCCGTGCCGCAGCCGAACTGTCACCCATGCGATCCGCAAGATGCAGCATCGGCGGCGACACGATTTGCTCCAACGCAAACGGGATGCTGTCGAACAGGTCCAGAAATGTCTCTGCCTCAACCCGGTTGCCCGACAGCAAGTGATGTCGGGCAACGCGCGACTGGATGGTCTCGTCAGGCAGCGACGGAACAAAAAACAGTAGTGCTGGCGTCGAAGTCATGAGGCAGCATACGCCGTCGAAAATTCAAGGGCATCTTCCAGCAACCATCCGGCGTCCCGTAATGCAACACGCGGCGCTTCATGCCCGGCAAGAGCGCGTGCTTCAGACGGAATCCGCTCTCCAGTGTTCGTAGTGCCGGTCGCTGGATTTGGGGTCATTCGGCATGCTTCCGGCGAAGATGGCACAGCGCTCGCAGCGACCGGTCGCCGCATATCACGAAGGGTCGACAGCTGCGACGGCACGCGCGCGTCCCTGTCGATCACTCCCATCATCGCAGCGATCTGGCTGTCGAGTGGGAGCAGATCCTCGAATTTCGCCATGCGCGTGGTGTCGCCGCTACGCAATGCGTCGAGCGCTGGTTTGAGCAACTGCATCCGTGTGTCGGCGATGGTGCGCAACAGCCTGACCGACAGGCGTTCTTCGCCCGTGTGGATCGCGTGCCGCTGGGCGAGCACGAGCAGCTTGATCAGGATGTCCGTCACGCCTTGCGTCAGGTCGTACAGCACGTTGCGCAGCTCGGCAGTAAGTGGCTCTGCATGGCGAATCCACTGGTACTGCCATGCAGCATCCACCAGGAGCGCCCATGCCGGATCGTCACTCGTTGGCTGCCTGAAGTCGCTCAGCCCGAGCCCCGTGGCGCGCCTAGCGTTGCGCATCACATCCGAGAAGAGATCGATCATCGAATTTGTGCCCACGAACACGACCGGTATGCCGATGCTGTTGATGAGGTTCACAAAGAAGTTGAGCATGTTTTCCTTGCCACCGGTCTTTGCCACACGCAGATGCTGCAGTTCGTCGATGATCAGCACACCGACGAAATGAGTGCTCGCGATCTGTTCAATCTGGTGAACAAGCGGGACAATCCCGCGAACTGACCGGTAGCGTTTGGCATAGCGCTCGTCTCCGATCGCTCGGTCAATGGCTCGAAAGAAAGCGTGGCATAACCCTGTGAGCGAACCGTCGAACGGACATTCGATCTTCAGCCAGGGGATCTGAACCTGAACAAGCTCGCGGCCTCTGTACTGCTGGTGACGAATAGCCTGCGGATAGAGCCGGAGAATGGATTCCAGTGCCGTAGATTTGCCGATCCCGCTCAGCCCCACGACGCTCAGTGTGGTTGCGGTGGACCGGAAACCACTTTCGGAGGTCTGGCCAAGGGCAAGCGCATACATGTGCCGCCACGTCGAGTGCGCAAGTGGATTGCGACCGACGTATCCGCTACGGATCAGCGAAGACAGCGCAGATTCGAGTTCCAGGTGGATCGGCAGCGGTTGAACCAGTTGCAGCAACCGGTCGATGCAGTGCAGCCGAACTTCCTTCGATAGCCCGACCTCAATTCCCGGTTCTTCCGGAAACAGTGCCAGGGCTGCTGCGGCATCCGCCTCTGCGCGGATTGACGGCAATGCTTCGATGAGCGGATTACCTTGATACTGTGCGATGGGCGACTCGACATATCCGGCGGCAACAAGGCGAGCAGGTGTCGTCATGTCCGATTGCTCCTGTTTCGCAGTCGCCCGAGCAGGTCCAGCACTTCGGCGCCGCGTTCGCCAGCATATGTATCGACAACGCCTTGCGTAGCCACGGCAGGCGCGGGGCTGGCCGCCGGACTCTTACCACCCACCGGCGATGTGTCACTCGCTCGTTGACGCTCAGCAGCTTTTTCGAACACCCGATGCATCCTGATATCGCCTACCTGGCGGCTATCCGGGAGGGGCGTGGCTGGTTTCGCCGCACGTTTGTCGATGCGAGCCTGTTCCACGGTTGCGTCGATATGCGCATCCAGGCGGACCCGATCGTTGAGCGAGGCAAACGCGTTTTCGGTTGCCGGCTTGCCGGTCATGCCAAGCATGTCGATAACTTCCTCCAGACGGCGCCGGGCGACCCGCTCCTCTGATGCGAGCAGGTCGCAGCGCACGAAGGCGCGTTGTGGGTCCTGAATCCACACATGAGTCGTGTCGTTCGGGTCGTACCAGACTGTTACACTGCGGCGTCCGCTGCGGCGCGCTGTGGCGAACCAGTTCTGCTCAATCGCGAGGGCGCACGAGTAATACATGCCCTTGAAGCAGATGCCGCCACGCTGGATCGACGCATTGTCGCGTGGCAGAAGATGCAGGTAGATGAGGTCCTGCGGCTGCGCATTCGGTGTGGAGAGTCCGTGGTCCATTCCCCATTGCCAGAGATTGACCGGCGATGGCTCCAGCTCCGCGGAGATCATGTCGGCCGTCAGGCGTTCAGGTCTGCGGCTGTGATGGTTGTAGTGCAGCACGCTGCGGATCATGATGCGGGTGAACTCCTCGAGGTCGAGAATCGCGTCGAGGCGGTAATCGCGCTCGCCGCGTTCGGCGATTCGCTGCCTGACCGCGCCTGGAATCCAGTGAATCTGCGCGGTCTTGTTCAACAGACGGAACCGGCTTTCCACGATCGATTTCCAGTCTGGCCGAAACGGCGGCGCAATCGCAATGTCGATTCCAAGGCCCGATACGATGCCCTCGGCGGCCTGGCCGAGCATCTCACCGCGGTCTGCCATCAATTCATGGGGAAGATGGTGCGACGGCCAGGCCGATGGCTCGATTTCAACACCATATGCACTGCAGAACGCCACCTTGTCGGCAAACGCGTTGAACAACGCGTGCCGTGCGCCGTTCCAGCTCGGCCCTTCCAGCCCGACAAAGATGCCCACGATCATGGTCGAGAAAACGTCGATCACAACGTAGACGACGGGGCGCCCAATGACCCAGTTCCGGTTGTATCGGCTCACCAGATAGATGTCCGCGATGGTCGCGTCGATCTCGAAGCGGTGCCCCGGCCCGTAAACGCCGTCGTTGGACCGGCCGGTCAATCCGCGATGATCCTTCTGCCAGCGCCGCTCGCCCATGCGTGACCGGTAAACCGCCAGATCATCAAATGCCTTTTTCCCCCAGTAACTGAACTGCCGAAGGCTCGGTAACTGGTGGAGGGGCTTGAGCGTCAGATCGTCCGTCGACGCGCCGGGCATGACGTGCTCTTCAACGTAGAACCGTCGCAGGGTCCGGTGATAAGCATCTACCACCGACGCGACTTCGTTGTTCCGGTAGAGGGAGTACCCGATCCGGATGAAGCCTTTGTCGTCCGCACCAAGTATTTTTCCACAGCGCTCGTCGCCCGCAACTGCATGTACGGGAGGCCGCCCGGGACGTTTTCCGGGCGCGAATACGCGATCTTTACCGGGGCCACCGGCGTTCCCATAGTTGGGCAACAGCGCGTTGCGGATCTGTCCGAACATCCAATACCGGTAGAGCAAGCGGTAGAGCGTCTTGCGCTGTGTTTCTGTAGCTATGGCATGTCGCGCGACGAGCGGGCCCATTGCCCCTTCGGCGAATATTTCTCCTGGCACGCCGGTCTCGACCAGACCGGCAATACGCTTCCAGTTGCGATCACGTGACTCCCGGTCGGACGGCGTGATATCTTCTTCAACCTGGAGCATGTACGCAGGCAATCGGAACTGGGTACATCGTGCGTCGCCGCGTTCAAGCCATGTGCGAATCTCTGCGCCCGAGATGGCCCACGGTTTGCGGGGTGTGGGCACTATAGAAATTAGTGTGGCCGGTGCAGCAGGGCCGCCGATCCAGAGAATGCGCGCCAGTCCTTCGAACGGCAGGTTATCGGACAGAGCTTCAATAACCGTATTGAGCAGCGTCGTGGTGTCGTCCATGTCAGGCCGCCATCTTATAGTGAAGTAGACCGTCTGACGCGATTTGTATCCGCGGCGCGGGTGATGTTACTTTCATGGGCGTTTCGAGATCAACGAGAAGCACCTTGTGCCAGACCAAATGTCTGAACAGCCTGACGGCATCTGGATAAGGCATGCGCAACCGATAACTCACGGTGCGAAGCAGCGACGAAAGTGTCCGGTCGTGCGTCCCGGCGTCTGCAATACCCCCGACAAAACTGGCCTGCAGGGTGTCGTCGCGCAATTCCTGTGCAATTTCCGCGCAACCGCGAAGCCAGATGAGATTGCTGGCCATCACGTCGCTCATGCTTGTCTCGGTGACGAGCTTCCAGTCGACGCCGCGCTGCGCCCAGAAAGCTTTTTCGAGTTCGAGCTTTTCGAGTGTGCGAGCGAGCCGGTTGCTGGGTGCCAGCTCGTCCGCATATTTGACGGTCCGGGCGAATTCGCTAACTGTGCCGTCATCTGATTTCACGGTGACAACGAAATCGGTCGTCATCACAAAAGGCATAGTTGTCCCCGCATAAAGCGGATAGCGGATGCCCCGTCGAAGGGCGATATCCTGAACCGACGCAACCGGAAGAAGCGGGAACTGCTCGCGAATGTCGATGACGCGCTCTGAAAACTCAAGCGCTACAAGATAGCGATACTCAAGATCAGAGAGCACGTGGTGAATGCGCCCAGCCTTGAGTCCATGAACCTTTCGCGAACGTCCGCGGGACGGTACGTCCTGCACGCGAAGCCACGGTTTGTAGTCAACACCAACGCCCTGCCCAAAGCCTTGGGCCACATACCGCTCGATGTCCTGCTGTGTTCTGAAACGCCGCGCCCGCATGCCTGCCCCGTCGAATGAGAGGGCAGGAGGATACCGGGATGCAACCGGTTTGTGTCAAACTTTATTGTTTTGTGTCTAACTATTTAGTCTCCTGTCGAACTCTATTGTTCGCTCACAAGACGTCCTTGAACTTGTTGGAATTCATCGTTTGTTGATTTGCAGTAGAAACTGACCCACTTTTTGCATCTAAAACTGACCCACCCTCGTGGCGCAGAATCATCACTCCTGCGCGCCAACTTCTTCGTCTTTTACTGTCTTAGGTGAGGTTTTGCGGGA